>JAOZSS010000160.1:4157-5750 GCA_029939545.1 Kiritimatiellia bacterium
AGAATCGGTCGCCGCCACGATCAACATGATCCACCACATCGAAACCGCCGTGGCCGACCTCCCCGGGGCTGATGCCCTGGCCCAACGCCGCGACTTCATCAGAGAGGCGGATGCCAAGGGCATCATCGCCACCCCGGCCAACAGCAAGACCAACGAGTTGGTTGTGGAAGCCGCGCGCGCCTCCATTCTTGATGGCGGCCGCGAATACCGTATCGCCTACAGCACGCCCCCCACCGTCAGCCGGTTCTAGCACACCGTTTCGGCAGGAGGAGAGACCATGCGTAGGCGCGTGGCATAGCGTCCCGCGCCTCCGACTTCCTCTCTGTCGCTTTACGCATCATCTCCCCTGCCCTCCTCTTCTCGGCTGCCCTTAACTTCTCAATAAGCCCCATAACTGCGAATATGTCACTCCGAGCGAAGTCGAGGAATCTCCAGCATTACCGGTTGCCTTGAGGTCCCTCGACTTCGCTCCTCGGGATGACATGCGCTTCGTTTTTCAGGACTTATTGAGAACTTGCTCATCTTCTTCCAGCACCGAGGCCAGCAGCGGATCCAAGTGCCGTTTCACGGCGCTGCGGTGGGCGGCGCGCCGGTGGGCGCGGTAGACGTCCCCGATATTGACAAGATGGACCACCAGGCAGGCACCAAGCAGCCCCAGTATCCACGCCGGAGAAGGCAGTTCCTCTTTGGACACGATCTGGTCGATCCCAAGTTGGTAAAACGCCATAATCGACCGATAACACTGGGACAGCAACAGGCCAAACAGGGAAAAGAAGATGCCCGCAAACAACCCCGCGGCCAGCCATCGCCGCTGCAACAGTTGCCCCACGCCTGGAAACACAAACCCAGACAGGAGAATGACGCCTCCCCACGGCCGTTCTTCAGCTTTGTCTATCGTACCCATGGGATCGAATACCGAATTTACTGCGAGTTCCCATCTGTGCGCGTGAGGATCTCGTCGCAAACCTGATCCTGGGTCTTGGTGCCGCAGTCGACCGTGATCCCGGCGTACCGCCGGTAGAGCGGGAGACGTTCCTCGAAGAGATCGCGCAGCGACTGCTCTTCCCTTCGCGCGATGCCGCGCGTACCGGCATCATTCACCCGAGCCTCTATCACCTCGAACGGCACATCGAGAAAGACGATCATGCCCTGCGCCGAGAGGTGATGCATCGCGCGGTCGCTATAGGCCGCACTCCCCCCGGTAGCTATCACGTGATTGTCGCAATCGAGCGACAGGATCACCTTCTCCTCCACGTCGCGCAGCCCGAGATAGCCGTTCTCGTTCAGGATGTGCTGGAGGGAATGGGCCGTGATCACCTGGATCAGCACATCCGTATCAAGGAAATCCTTCGCCAGCCGCTTCGCCAGCATAACCCCGACCGTGCTCTTTCCGGCGCCCGGCATGCCGATCAAAACCATGTTGTTGTGTATCATTTCTTCCCTCTCATAGCCACCCTATCTAGGCCCTAACAGGGCTGAACTAAACAAAACATTGTTCACTTTGCTCACGCAGCGATACCGAGGATAGCTCCATAAATCTTGATTCTTTGAGTAAATGAGTCGAACCATTTGATCTGGGTATTGTGTGATAGC
>JAOZSS010000161.1 GCA_029939545.1 Kiritimatiellia bacterium
TGCTTCGGAGGGCGTCTCATCGTTGGTAGTGATTACTGGTCCGTCCCTAATTTTGCTGGTCCGTCCCTAATTTTGCTCTAATTTTGCTATTTTGTTCAAGAAGCTGACCGCACGGTGGATCGAACTTGCAATTCAGCACTCCAAGCTCACAATAGAAATCACCAAGAAGAAGGGTTCAAAGTAGGCGAGAACTCGTCACTCTCAAGTAAATCAAATGGTAAGAGTGTTGGGGATGTGTGCAGAGAGTGGAGGATGGATATTGAGATTGATGAAGAGCAAATCGAGAAGCGTTGCGCTGAGCGTCCTTGTGTCGATGCTCCTGGTCGCACTCGTGCCGCTGTTGATCATGGCGGTTCAGGGGTACCACTGCGCTTCAATGGCCGTTGTGGAATTGCAGACGGCGCATCTGCGGTCTGTCCTCGAAGCTCGAAAATCAAGAATCGAGGACTGGCTACGGGAGCGAGAGGCTGATCTGTCTGCGTTGGCCAACTACCCATGCACGCTGGAGGAGTGTACGCGCCGTAGAAGTGCGCCGGATGAGGGGTACGTCGAGGTATGCGAGCTGCTGAGCCACGCTCACGCGCGAAGTGACTCCTACGAGAGTCTTGTAGTCTACTCATTGAACTGGCAACGGCAGAATGCTTCGAAGCAGACGGAGCATACGGATGAGAAGTTACTCCGTCCGCACTTCAGAGAGGCCTTGGAAGAATCTCTGGAGTCTGTTGTCACGCCGCCTCATTTCCACGAGAACGGGATGTTTGCCCTCCACATGGGGTGCCCAGTCTACGGGAACTCCAGCAACAAGGTGGGGTACATGGTGGCCGTACTTGATCTCTCAACGACGGTATATCCAATTCTACGGGACCGGGCTGGGTTCGGTGAGACGACCAGGACGTACATTGTGTCTTCTGACGGCCGATATTTCAGCCAGCCGTCGAAAGGCGTCCACCGCCTGGAGGAAAGAGCTCCGTTGCCTGATGCGTTGCTGGCCGGGGATCGACATGAGCCTCAGACATATGAGGACTGTATGGGGCGAACCGTCATTGGTGTGTCAACACAGATTCCTGCTCTGAGATGGATACTCGTCGCCGAAGTCGACAGGACAGAGGCATTCGCCTGGCTTGCGTCGCTGCGTCGCCGTGCCGCAGTGACTGGCGTGTTCGCGCTGGCGCTGGTGATGTTTCTGGCGTTGCGGTCGGCGCATCGCGTTACTGCTCCCCTCAAGAAACTCGCGGCCGTGGCAAAAGACGTGTCTGCCGGACATTTCGAGAAGAGGCTGGGGCACCTCAAGGGGCGTGAGCCGCAAGAGGTCGCAGCAGCTTTCAACAGCATGCTGGATGAACTCGCCTCGACACATAGAGACCTGGTGCAGGCCGCGTCGCTGGCTGCGGTTGGCGAATTGAGTTCGAGTATCGTCCACGAAATGCGGAACCCGCTTTCTTCTGTGAAGCTGAACGTCAAGGCTCTCCGGGAAAGAGTTGCCGATGACGAGATGTACGCTGAGCTGGCAACGATTGCCTCTGAGCAGGCAGACCGGCTGGAGCAGATGCTGAATGACTTGCTGCAATACGGGAAGCCCTTGGAAATGCATGTAGAACCTGTGAAAGTGGCGGCCATTCTCGACGATGTGTGCGTTGCGTTGGCCGCGCTGAGCAATGAGTGTGAAGTGGAGCTGCGCGGGGAAGATCGAACGAACGGCCGCTCGGTAAGGATTGATCGCGAGCAGCTTCGCAGGGCTGTTACGAATCTTGGCGACAACGCGCTACGGGCATCGGCAAAGAGCGAATGCGTAACGATTGTGGGCACTGTTGAGCGTGGGGACGCTGGTGAGGAACTGATCATTTGTGTCGAAGACTCCGGGACCGGGCTATCCGAAACTGTACTGCCTCGGCTATTCGAGCCGTTCTTCACGGCACGCGGTGATGGGACGGGACTCGGGCTGGCGAATGTTCGTAAGATCGCGGAACTCCATGGAGGAACGGTAACCGGTGAGAACCGACCCGAGGGCGGGGCGCGATTCACAGTGAGGCTACCAATGGGAGACGGAACATGATTGAGCGGATTCTGATCGTGGATGATGATGCGGCGCTATCTCGTTCCCTACAATTGCAGCTCGGGGCCAAGGGCATCGCGGCGGATGTGGCCGGCACGGCGGCGGGTGGCATTGTCGCCGTCGAGACGGAAGCGCCGGACCTTGTACTGCTGGACATCAATCTTCCCGATGGTGACGGACTGTCCGTAATGAAGCAGATCGTGAAGCAGTGTCCTGATGTGCCGGTGGTCATCGTAACAGCTCGGCAGGATATGGCGGCGACGATCAAGGCAATGCAATCCGGGGCATTCGACTACATCCGAAAGCCGTTCGATATTGATGACGTAATGCTCGTGATCGAGAAGCTCGGACGACGAGGACCTCAAAGCAAGACCGGTGGGACGACGGCGGGTGATGCCGCTCCTCCGCGAGAGCTTGTGGGGGCGGCCCCGAAGATGCTGGATGTCTTGAAGCAGGTCGGTCTTCTGTCACGCAGTCGCGTCAGCGTATTGATTCGTGGCGAGAGTGGTACCGGCAAGGAGCTTGTCGCACGCGCATTGCATGAGGCGTCCTGTCCCTGCGAGCCATTCCTGGCGATCAACTGCTCGGCCGTTGTGCCCACGCTTATGGAGAGCGAGCTCTTTGGTCATGAAAAGGGAGCGTTCACGGGGGCTGACCGGAAGAAGATCGGCAAACTTGAATTTGCAGGCAAAGGGACGGTGTTCTTCGATGAGATCGGCGACATGGAGATCGACCTTCAGGCCAAGTTGTTGCGCGTTCTGCAAGAGAAGGAATTTGAACGCGTGGGCGGGACGGAAGCGCTCACGTTCAAGGCCCGCGTGGTCTGCGCAACACATCGGAATCTGAAAGTCATGGTGGCAGACCGGAAGTTTCGGGAGGACCTGCTCTACAGGATCGCGGTTTCTGAACTGGAGTTGCCGCCTCTGCGAGAACGGCCGGGGGACATCAGGCTGCTTGTGCAGCATTTTCTCGCAAAGCTGGGCACCGAATTGCACAAACGTGTCGACAACGTCGATGGCGTCGCCATGCGGGAACTCAACAAGTACCATTGGCCCGGCAATGTCCGGGAACTTGAGAATGTACTGGCGCGGGCCGTCGCACTCTCCCGCAGCTCGACGCTCGTCGCGGATGATTTCGCCCTACCTAACAAATCCGTTGCAGGTGGGGCATCCGTGGAGAACGCAGGCGTTTCATTGGCCGATGCAGAGAAGATCCACATTGAGAAGGTCTTGAGCAGCACCGGATGGAACATCACGCGGACAGCCCAGCTGCTCGAAATCTCTCCGACTACATTGCGGAAGAAGATCAGCGATTACGCACTACAGAAGCGGTAATCCACCTTCCGTTGTATCTGCTCTCTATCGCGCTCTGCCCTTCTTTGCCTCACTCGCCAGTTTCTGGTGCCTCACTCGTCAGTTTCTGGTGAGTTGTCACGTATACTCGCCCCGGCTGCAATTACCTTAACCACCTTGCCTGTAAGATGTTACAAAGCATCGCCTCGCTTTGGCACGGGGAATGCGATAGGTCAGATAACTGCGAGAGACAGGAGTTGCCGATGAGGACGAAGAGCCACCGAAAAGGTCACAACAAAGGTATCCACGAAGTTGTGTCACGCGACTACACACATGTGGGTTGGCAGATCACACGGGGTGCTTCGAACACTCCAAGAAAGACGAGGGGCTATGATGCGCATCATGATTGTCGACAACGATGAGGCGTGGACCAGGAGCCTGACAATCCTTCTCAACGGACGGGGCCACGAAGTACACCCGTTCACGAGTCCGGTCTCCGCGTGTGAATTCATCCGGCAGATCGCGGACTCAGGCTTCCTGAAGAGAGCAAACCTACCGGAAGCCGTTGTGTTGGACTACGTGATGCCTGAGATGAGCGGGTTCCAAGTGCTGGGGCGAATCGGAGACGCTTTGGGACCGGGATGCAGGATCGTTATCGTGACCGGACACGGCGAACAGCTCAAGAATTCGCGACTGACGGAGACGGGTGTGGCTGCCTGCATGGCGAAGCCGGTGGATCTTGATGAGCTGGAGAGAGTTCTTGGGGGCACGCAGCATGAAGAAGGAGCTGAGAATGAGATCTAGAGCAATACACGGAAGAATGATCGTCGTGTGGTCGGTGGCAGTCGGCCTCACCATGGTCCTGTCGGTGATGGGTGATAGAACCCGCGACACGGCAAGGGTCAGGCGTGAGATTGGGGACAACTCAACGCTAAGTGATTACCTGGCGTATGCAGCATTGAACAACGCCGGGTTGGAGGCTGCGTTCAACCGCTGGAAAGCAGAGCTGGAACGTATCCCTCAAGTGAAGGCGTTGCCGGACCCCCGCTTCACGTATGGCTATTTCATTGAATCTGTTGAAACGCGTGTTGGCCCACAGCGTCAGAAGTTCGGTCTTGCTCAGACATTCCCCTGGTTTGGCAAGCTGAGCTTGCAGGGCGATGCGGCTGCGCACGCAGCCGAGGCAGTGCAGCAGGTGTATGAGAAGACGAAACTGCAACTGTTCCGACGCGTGAAGTCCGCGTACTATGAATACTGGTATATCGCGCAAGCGGTTGCGGCAACAAAGGAGCATATCCGCCTTGTGACGAACCTTGAGGGTGTGGCGCGAACACGATTCAAGGCAGGCGTAACGCCGCACAGCGCGGTCATCCAGGCCCAGGTCGAACTCGGGAAGCTGGACGACCGGTTGCGGACCCTGGAGTCGTTGCGGGCTCCGATTGTTGCAAAATTGAATGCCGCATTGAACCGGCCCACGCAGCTTCCGTTGCCGTGGCCCCGTTCGCTTCCCGAATTCGCCGCCTCGTTCAGCGACGAGCAGGCGCTGCAATGGTTGGCACAGGGCAGTCCGGACCTTCGGCGGCTCGACCATCTTGCAGAGAAGGAGGAAGCGGGGATCAACCTAGCGAGAAGGAACTACTACCCTGACATCACCTTGGGAATCGACTATGTGGACACCGACGATGCCCTTAACCCGGACCTGACCGACAGCGGTAAGGATCCGCTAATGGCGATGGTCTCCGTCAATCTGCCGATCTGGTACGGCAAGTACCGTGCGGCGGAACGCGAAGCCAGGCTGAGGAAAGCAGCAGTCGAAGAGACCCGCGACGATACAGAGAAGCGTCTTGGGGCAGACTTGCAGCTCGCCCTGTATCACTTCAGGGATGCCGCAAGGAAGATCAACCTATACGGAGACACCCTGCTTCCCAAGGCGAAACAATCGCTGCAGGTGACCCAGCAGGAATTCGAGGCCGGCAAGGCAGGTTTCATCGCCTTGATCGACGCACAGCGTTCGCTTCTGGAATTTCAGCTCGCACATCAACGAGCGCAGTCTGACAGGGGGCAAAGATTGGCGGAAATCGAAATGATAACAGGGAAGGAGATAAGGGAAAAGCAGTCAGTAATCAAGGAACATGGTTTTGAAAAGACAAACCAGTAACAAAGGAGACGACAGACATGAAAAGAATAGCAACACTGATAATGACGGCCAGTCTGATTGCGGGAGCAGCGGTGGCTGGTGAAGGAGATGGGCATCACGCAAAGGAAGCAGTGAAGGCGAAGATCATACAGCAGACAACGTGTCCGGTCATGGGCGGCAAGGTCAACATGGATCTCTATGTCGATCATGACGGCAAG
>JAOZSS010000162.1 GCA_029939545.1 Kiritimatiellia bacterium
TACCACCCGTGAAACGGAGGATCGTTGTGTCGCCTAGGTCCGGCTTGAAATCGGTCGCCCAGTTGGCGCCGTTTGTCCAACTCCCCCCAGGGCCGTCGCCATCCCAGGTGACATCGATGAGGTCAAGATGCTCGTTGGTCGCCGCACCTGACGAGTAGTACAGATTGTTCGTTGCGAAGAGTGTGTAGTAATAGTCTCCACCAACCTGTAATCCGCTGTCCGTTACGTTCGTCCCATCGCCCTTGTAGATGACTTTGTAATTGTAGCCACCGAAAGCGTAACTGGAGCCCTGAGTGTAGTCCGTTGTGTTGACGGGCGTGGGCGCAGCACTGTTTGTGCCGCGAAACACCAGTGTATCCTTGGCGCTGCCCGAGACACCCCGCGACCAGGTAACTTTCACCCCAGACGTCGAGATGCCCAAGGCCGTTAGGTTCGACGGGTTGTTGAGGGCGTTGATGGAGATCGTAAGGTCAGAGGTCGGGCCACTCCACATGTCGTACCACGACGAATCATCACGACAGTAGAAACCGTAGTCGCTCCCGTAGTTGAGCTCCAGCCCCCAGTACCAAGTCCCGGTGTTGGTGAATACCGGTGATGTTCCTGTGTTATTTTGGTCAGTGTTGTAGCTGGACCAAGTCCCATCGGAACCAGCATCGATGTCGCTCGCCGTATGAATGACTACGCGATGGCGTCCCCAGTTTGCCCCATCCTGTCCCCATGCATCACAACCAAAGGTTGCTGTATCTCCGAGGTAGACCAGGCCACTTGGAGCTTCAGGATCATTGCTTTCACCCGTGTTCACACACTGCGCCCACCCACAGGCATCCTGTGCATAGAGGAGCGGTATGAGCCATAGCACAGCCAAGATGAGCGTGCGGCTTGCCCTCAAGACGCACAATCGGTTATGCGTTGCTCCAGTCACTGTAGCTCTCTCTAGTGTAGACACTTCACTTCTGTTTGTCGGTATGCCACACCTGATCATGTCAGCAGGAGGTCCGTCACGCTCAGCAGCATCCCGACCTGCCTGCACTCCCGTCTCACGACCACACAGCAGGCGGTTATCAACGAGGTTTCACCAGGCATTCCGGTGAATTGCCTTCTGGATGTAGAGGGCTTCAGCGGGTTGCGATACAGCACACCCTTTATACCCTGCCCCCATTCCTTGAATAAGTATACACCCGCAGCGGGGAATTGGTCAACATAGGACCTTGGTCCTACTCCATCCGAAACTGGCGGGGAGGGGTGCCGGTCAGGCGGCGGAATTGGCGGGAGAAGTAGTTGCTGTCGTTGAAGCCGACGTCCATGGCGATCTCGGTGATGGTGCGACCGCTGTTGCGGAGGAGCTCCATGGCTTTCTGGATGCGCAGGCGGACGAGGTATTCGATTGGGGTCTGACCCGTCGCCCGGCGGAAAACCCGCATCAGCGTGCTGCGCGACATGTGTGCGATGGAGAGCAGGTCGGCCACGCGCCACTCTTTGGCGTAGTCGTGCTCAAGCGCTCCTATCACGTTGCCCACCCGCAGCAGTGCATGCGCCTCGGTCGTGTCGCTCTCGGTGTAGGCGCGCGACAAGTAGACGATCAACTCAAGCAGCTTGGCCCGTACGGCCACTTCGTAGCCGGGCGGACGGTCCGTGCATTCCCGCTCCATCTCCTCAGTCAGCCGCTCGACATGTGCCAACGGCACGCGCTTGAGATGAAGCCGGCTCGCGAAACGGTGCTGTCGGCGATAGGTCGGCTCCAACAGAAACATGGCGGAATACCCCGCCAATTTCCGGAGGTCCCCCTCCGGCAGCCCTATCCCTTCCGGCTCGTACATGATGTTGGTAAGCACCAGGTCTTCGCGGTCAAAAAAGTAATGGCGCTGCCGTCCCTGTAGAAGGAATATGTCCCCCGCGGTTACAGGAAAATCATCCCCCTCAAGGCAGTGCATCGCCCTGCCCTGCGTCACGATCACCAGCTCGCAGAAGTCGTGACTATGCTCCACCTCGGTTAGATCGTGCGGGTGCGAGGGCGTGTGAGCCGGGTCGGTCCGCACCCTCCGCACCGCTAGAGGCACGCCATCCAGTCCAAAGTAGTGAATTCCATCCGCAATGGTTGATTTCATAGTGCTGAGACTATTGTGCTAATAATTGAGACGATATTCAAGGCGATTGTCGGCCGGGCTCTGTATGTTTGACTCATCATGAACGGACAGGTCCCCACCGGCCTTGTGCCGGTAGAAAGAGGAGGCAGAATGGCATACTTACTGGGCATTGACATTGGCAGTTCATCGGTAAAGGCATCGTTGCTGGATGCGCAGACGGGGAACTGCGAGGGAAGCGCGTTTTTTCCGGAGACCGAGCTCAAGATCGACTCACCCGAGCCGGGGTTCGCGGAACAGGATCCTCAGTCGTGGTACGACTGCGCCCGCGATGCCGTGCGCGATGCCATGACGGAGGCCGGCGCACAGCCCGCTGACGTAAAGGCCATCGGCATCGCCTACCAGATGCATGGCCTCGTCTGCGTCGACAAGGATCAGCAGGTGTTGCGTCCCTCGATCATCTGGTGCGACAGCCGCGCGGTCCCCTACGGCGAAAGCGCTTTCGAGGCGATCGGCGCCGAAAAATGCCTCGCCCATTGCATGAACTCGCCGGGCAACTTCACCGCCACCAAGCTGGCATGGGTCAAAGAACATCAGCCCGAGATCTATGCCCGGATCGATAAGATTATGCTGCCGGGCGACTGGTTGGCCATGAAACTGACCGGCAAGGCGCGCACCACGGAGTCGGGGCTCTCGGAAGGCATCCTGTGGGACTTCAAAGCTGAAGCGCCCGCCGACTTCATCCTCGACCACTTCGGCTTCGATGTCGGCGTACTCTGCGATACGGTCCCCACCTTCGGCATCCAAGGCGAGCTAACCGCAGCCGCGGCCACGGATCTCGGACTCCAGACCGGCACCCCGGTGGCTTACCGCGGCGGCGACCAACCCAACAACGCGCTTTCGCTGAACGTGCTCAATCCCGGTGAGATCGCCGCCACGGCCGGGACCTCGGGCGTCGTCTATGGGGTTACCGACAAGAAGCAGTACGATCCACAGTCGCGGGTTAATACCTTCATCCATGTGAATCACAGCGCCGATGCCCCGCGCCTGGGCGTGCTGCTCTGCATCAGCGGCACCGGCATCCTCAACGCATGGACCAAGCGCCTGCTCGGCGATATCTCTTACAAGGAGATGGACGAGCTTGCCGCGTCCGTCGCGATTGGTAGTGATGGCGTCACCATGCTGCCTTTCGGCAACGGCCCGGAGCGCGTGCTGGGCAACCGCAACATCGGCGCACAGATTGCAGGCCTCGACTTCAACCGCCACGACCGCGCCCATATCTGCCGCGCGGTGCAGGAAGGCATCGTCTTCTCATTCCAGAACGGCATGGACGCCATGAAGGAGACCGGCATTGAGCTCAAGATGATCCGCGCCGGCTTCGCCAACATGTTTATGAGCGATGTCTTCTGCCGCACGCTGGCCGGCATCAGCGGTGCCACGATCGAGCTCTATGAATCCGACGGTTCCCTCGGAGCCGCGCGCGGTGCAGGCATCGGGGCAGGCATCTACACCTCGTTCGAGGAAGCATTCGCGTCACTGGAGCGGCGCAAAGTGATCGAACCCGGCGACGGCGACTACACCGCTGCGTATGCGGCGTGGAAGATGCATTTGGATTCCGCTTTACAGTAGGGACCGACACACGGGTCAGATAGCAGAATCATTTACAGCAGAATCATTAAAGAAGGAAGCCCTCACCAGAGAAGAGATGATTCTGCTGTAAATGATTCTGCTATAATTAATTCGAACACAAATCACAGAAAGCAAGGAGCACCACCATGACCGTAACCACAGGCAATACAGAGTATTTTCCGGGTATCGGGAAGATCGGGTTTGAGGGACGTGAGAGCGACAATCCGCTGGCGTTCAAATGGTACGACGAGAACGCCATCGTGGCGGGCAAGTCGATGAAGGACCACTTCCGCTTTGCGGTGGCCTACTGGCACACGTTCTGCGGCACGGGCGCCGATCCGTTCGGCGGCGGCACACACGCGTTTCCGTGGTTCGCGGGAGACAACGCCGATGCGCGCGCGAAAAACAAGATGGATGCGGCCTTTGAGTTCATCACGAAAGTGGGCGCGCCCTACTACTGCTTCCATGACTACGATCTCGTCGAGGAGGCCGACACGTTTGCCGAGTCGACCCGCCGCCTGGAAGCGATTGTTGACTACGCCAAACAGAAGCAGGCCGCCTCTGGCGTCAAGCTGCTGTGGGGTACGGCCAACCTCTTCAGTCATCCGCGCTACATGAACGGCGCCTCCACCAACCCGGACTTCGGCGTGGTGGCCCATGCCGGGGCGCAGCTCAAGAACGCGCTCGACGCCACCATCGCACTCGGCGGCGAGAACTACGTCTTCTGGGGCGGCCGCGAGGGCTACATGAGCCTGCTCAACACGGACATGAAGCAGGAACTGGATCATCTGGGCAAGTTCCTGAGCATGGCGCGCGACTACGCCCGCGCCCAGGGCTTCACCGGAAACTTCTTCATCGAGCCCAAGCCGATGGAGCCGTGCAAGCACCAGTACGACTTCGATTGCGCCACCGTGATCGGATTCCTGAACGCGCATGGTCTGCAGGACGACTTCAAGCTGAACGTCGAGGTCAACCACGCCACGCTCGCGCGGCACACTTTCCAGCACGAGCTACAAACGGCGACGGATGCAGGTATGCTCGGAAGCATCGACGCCAACCGCGGTGACGACCAGAACGGCTGGGATACGGACCAGTTCCCGATCAGTATCCAGGAAACGGTCGAAGCCATGCTGGTGATCCTCCAGGCGGGCGGCCTGCAGGGCGGTGGCACAAACTTCGACGCCAAGATTCGGCGCAACTCAACCGATCTGGAGGATATCTTCATCGCCCACATCGCGGGTATGGACACGTTCGCACGCGCGCTGGTGATTGCAGACAAGCTCCTGACCGCGTCGCCCTACCCCGCCATGCGGGCCGAGCGCTATGCGTCGTTTGCCAGCGGCACAGGCGCCGACTTCGCGGCCGGCAATATGACGCTCGAAGCCCTCGCCGCCTGTGGCGTCGAACGGGGCGAGCCCGCCACCACGAGTGGCAAACAGGAGCTGTACGAAGCGATACTGAATCAGTATATTTAGTGGGTGACCACGTCACCCATCAAGTGCGGCATTGCGGGCTGGTCCTATAAGGACTGGGACGGCTATGTCTATCCGCGCGGGGTGAAGGACAAGCTACGCTATGTGGCGGAGTATGTGGACGAGGTGGAGGTCAACAGCACCTTCTGCCGTCCACCAGACCGCCGCATGGTCAATCCGATGCTCCTGCAGGTGGAGCCCACCGTGTAGCGCTATGGGCGTCTGGTTCTGAAAGCCGATCACCGTGTAGACTGGACGCCGATCGGCGCGCGCGAAAAAGTCGCGGAGCGTGCCATGGTGGGGCCGTGTCCTCTCTGCGGCAGCGATGTCATTGCCGGCGGCACGCAGTATGGCTGCATGCGCCGGAAAGAGGGCTGTCCCTTCGTGGTATGGCGCACCATGAGCCAGAGAACCATTCCCGTCACCATGATCAGAGCCCTGTTAAAGGAGGGTCTTCCGAAGAATCTGTGGGTAGAAATGGGGT
>JAOZSS010000163.1 GCA_029939545.1 Kiritimatiellia bacterium
CCGGCAACAGATCGAAACAAGTCTCGCCGCATTTGGGCACGACACTCTGAAGACCGCCTCAATCGGCCTGCTCAACACCCTCGGCTATCAGAGTGAAAAGACGTTGGATCTCGACAACACCCCAGACGCCTTTCTCTCCGAGTTCGACAAACGCGACCGCAAACTACGCCAGGACAAAGCCCTGTTCGCCCGCTGGAAGTCTATTGACCTCCTGTTTCAAGTCACCGATGACGAAGTACGCAACGCTGGTGCACAGGGCACGCTTGATTTCGACTCCGGCTATGCTCAAGGAAACTACCAATCCTACCTGTTCTTCGCTCTCGACCTGGAGAAGAACCATTACACACGCACACAGCTTGCAGACATTACCCGCGAGATCAACCTTCTCTTCGATATGCCCGCCATGCTCCTCATGCGGCACGACGGTGCGCTGACGTTCGCCGTCATCGACCGACGTCTGAACAAGAAAGACCAAGATCGCGACGTGCTGGAGAAGGTCAAACTGATCAAAGATATCCGCTGCCACGACCCGCACCGCGCCCACATCGAGATTCTACACGACCTCGCCCTGCCGTCGCTCATGGCAAAACACGAGTGCCGCGACTTCAAGCAGCTTCATGAGGCATGGCGCAAGACCCTCGACACAAACGAACTCAACAAGAAATTCTACCGCGAATTGGCCGACTGGTATTTCTGGGCACTGGACCACGTCGATTTCCCAGCCGATGTCGAGCGAGACGTATCCACACGAAACGCAACCAACGTGATCCGGCTTCTCACCCGGCTGATCTTCTGCTGGTTCCTGAAAGAGAAGGGCCTCATCCCCGACGCTCTCTTCAGCGCTCGCCATCTCGCCGGTGTCCTCAAATCCATGAAGGATGACGACTGCACGTACTACCGCGCCATTCTCCAGAACCTGTTTTTCGGAACGCTCAACCAGCGCATGAATACCGGAGGACAGGAGAACCGAAAATTCGCGAACGACGGGTCATTTCAGGAGCAAAAGGACGAATACGGCGTCAAGAATCTGTACCGATATCAGAAGCTCTTCGCTGTGCCAGAGGAAGAAGCCATTAAGCTGTTTGCCGACGTTCCATTTCTCAACGGTGGCCTTTTCGACTGCCTCGACAAAGAAGATGACTCTTCCAAGAACAAGGTTGTCTATGTGGATGGGTTCACCCGCAATGCGAGGAAGCAGCCCAAGGTTCCCAACTTTCTTTTCTTCTCCGACTACCGCACCCTCGACCTCAGCGATGCCTTCGGCGACAAGAAGCGTAAGAAGGAGAAAGTCCGCGGCCTGATCAGTCTGCTCGACAGCTACAAGTTCACCATCACCGAAAACACCCCCATCGAAGAGGAAATCGCACTCGACCCCGAGCTGCTCGGTAAAGTATTCGAGAATCTGCTCGCGAGCTACAACCCCGAAACCGGCACTACCGCGCGTAAACAGACCGGCTCCTTCTATACACCGCGCGAAATCGTCAACTACATGGTCGACGAATCGCTGATTGCATATTTGGCGGGGAAGTTAACCACGGATGACACGGATAGCACGGATGAGAAGAAGGTAACTACGAAACACGCGAAAGGCGCGAAAGCTGGAGGGACGACCTCCGTGTCGTCCGCCGAAGACCGTCTTCGTACACTGTTTGCCTATACCGAGAAGGAGCATGCCTTCTCCGACGGCGAAGTGGATGCTCTGATCGAGGCCATCGACTCCTGCAAAATCCTCGACCCCGCCTGTGGCTCCGGCGCATTCCCCATGGGCATCTTGCACAAGCTGGTGTTCATCCTCGGAAAGCTCGACCCGCACAACGAACGTTGGAAAAGGAAGCAGATCGAGAGGGCGGAGCAGATCCCCGATGTGTCAGCACGCGAAACCGCCACCAACGCCATCGAAAAGGACTTCGAAACCAACGATCTGGACTACGGCCGCAAGCTCTACTTAATTGAGAACTGCATCTACGGCGTGGATATCCAACCCATCGCCATCCAGATTTCAAAACTCCGCTTCTTCATCTCCCTCGTCTGTGATCAGCTCACCAACAAGAACAAGGCCCAGAACTGTGGCGTCCGCCCACTGCCGAATCTGGAAACCAAGTTTGTTGCCGCCAATACGTTGATTTCGCTGGATACAACCGATGCTTCCACGCGTACTCACGATGGGTTGGAGCAAAGTTTCCTCTTGGATGATGGGCTTTCGCAAATCGAACAGCAACTGGCCGCCGTCCGCCACAAACACTTCGCCTCCCAACGCAGGCGGGATAAGCTCGCCCTGCAAAAGAGGGACGCTGAACTACGGGAGCAGATTGCTGCTCTTCTGTCCGACGGCGGCATGAGCGGCGAAGCTTCTCGCCAACTCGCCGCCTGGGATCCGTATGATCAGAACAGCGGCGCTGCCTTCTTCGATCCCGAGTGGATGTACGGGATCACCAGCGGGTTTCATGTCGTCATCGGCAATCCACCATACGTACGACTCCAGACCCTCAAACAGCAAGACCCCGAACAGGTCGCCTTGTTCAAGGATCGCTACGAAGCGGCGAAGAAGGGAAACTACGATCTGTACGTCGTATTCGTCGAATGCGGTCTTAACATGCTCTCGCCGGACGGACAGCTCGCATTCATTCTGCCCCACAAGTTCTTCAATGCACAGTACGGTAAGCCGTTGCGAGGTCTGCTCTCGAGCGGTCAGAGTCTGAGGCACGTAGTCCACTTTGGCGATCAGCAGATATTCCCCGGCGCGACGAACTACGTTTGCCTACTCTTCCTTGCCAAAGCTGGTGCCGATGAATGCCGCTTTGTCAAGGTGGACGACATTGACGAATGGCTTGCTGAACCTTGCGGATCGGAGGGAGCGATTCCTGCGAAGCGTATTGAGGCAAGCGAGTGGAATTTCGTGGTTGGCCGGGGCGCGAAGCTCTTTGAGAAGCTTCAACAGATGCCGTGTGCGCTCGCAGATATCGCTGACAGGATCTTCCAAGGGCTTGTCACCGGCGCAGATCCTGTCTTCATCCTGTCGAACACCGAGGACGGACTATTTGCCTCCGCTGCAACCCAACGCGTCCACGACATCGAAGTAGAGCTGATGCACCCACTGTGCAAAGGCTCCATTGACCTTCGACGCTACTGTATAGAGAAACCGGCCCGGAGCATTCTTTTTCCCTACAAGCTTGTCGATGGGCACGCAGTGCTCATCCCCACGACTGAGTTCCGGAAGAACTACCCCAATGCATGGCTATATCTGGTAGCAAACCGAAAGCTGTTGGAGGCGCGTGAACGAGGCAAGTGGAAGCATGATCGCTGGTATGCATTCGGTCGTTCGCAGAATCTCGCCGAGATGGAGCAGTCGAAGATCCTGACACCAAGCATTGCGGCGTCCGCAAGTTTCACGCTTGATGAGAGTGACTATTACTATTTCGTTGGCAGTGGCGGCGGTGGCGGCGGTGGGTACGGCGTTACGCTCAAGCGTAATATCGACTTGGACCTGAGATACGTTGTAGGACTGCTGAATTCACATGTGGTGGACTGGTTCCTCAAGAGGACGGCTTCGCCTTTCAGTGGTGGCTACTACGCGTACAATCGCCAGTTCATCGAGCGCCTTCCCATCCACCCGATAGATGTTTCCGACAAGACAGAGAAGGCGGAGTACAATGCCATCGTTAAGCTGGTCGAGCAGATAATGGCTGCCAAGAAAGACGATCCGAACGCGGACACAACAGCGTGTGAACGGGAGATAGACGAGCGTGTGTACCAATTTGTACGGTCTGACGAAAGCTGAAATCGCCATTGTGGAAGGACAGAGAGAGTGAATGCCCAATTGTCGTCCAGGGCCTATGACCCCGCGATTCACCACCGGCGGTCGATCCGGTTGCGTGGCCATGACTATGCGGGGCGCGGCGTGTATTTTTTGACAATATGCGTCGCCAATAACCGCCCCCTGTTCGGCACGGTGGTCAACGGCCGCATGGCCTTGAACGATGCCGGCCGGATTGCCGCCCGCTGTTGGCGCGAGATCCCCAGCCATTTCCCTCACGCCACATTGGATGAATGGATCATCATGCCCGACCATGTGCATGGGATAATACGACTCGACAATGGCACTGCATACCGGACGCCAACAACCGAAGCCTTTGGCCGGCCTGTGGTCGGCTCTATTCCGACGATCATACGCTCCTTCAAATCCGCCGCCACGAAACATATCCGTACGGGCACGGCATGCCGTGCCCCTATCTGGCAACGCAATTATTACGACATCATCGTGCGCGACGAACGCGCATTGAATAACATTCGCGCATACATTCGCAACAACCCGGCTAACTGGGACGTCCTGCGTTACGGTGAACCACGCTTCTATGCAGGGAACCGCGCATTGCTGGACTTGCCATTGACCGCCTTTCTGGCATCGAGGGGCGGCGGCGATGCGGCGGATGGGCCCGACCGGCCAACCGCATGGCCTACGCCCCCGGAATGTGTGGTGTCGGGGTTTCTGTCCTCCATGGAACGTGCGGTGTTCGACGCATGTCTTGCCGATGAAATCCCCGCAGTGCATATTGTGGCGCGTGGGTTGCCTGCCGCGTTCCCGTCGCGGCTTCAACGCGCCATCAGTGATGGGCGACTGCTGGTTGTAACGCCTTTTGACTCGCCGGTTGACCGATTCAGTGCACTGCGTGCTGCATGGTGCAATCAATACGCATTGCATGTGGCTGACAACGTCGTGATCGGTTGCATAACACCCGGCGGCATGCTCGCCTGTCTGCTGGCCGACGTGCCACCCGACAAACCTGTTTCTTATCTCGACAAACACGAGGATGCCACGCCGAACACGGAGGTGCAAACATGATCACTCGCATCTCCGAAATTCGTGGCGTCGGCTGTCTCAAGAATATGCGACCCGGTAAGGGCCGCGAATATGATTTTGGCAAGCGCACGGTGATTCTGGCACCAAATGCCACCGGCAAGACCACGCTGGCCGCCGTGCTGAAATCATACGGCAATGAAGACACGGTTCTGATCAGTTCGCGGGCAACGCTTTCGGCATCGGGGGTTCCGTTTGCGGTCATAGACATCGACGATACACCACGCAGATTCGAGAACGGCTCGTGGCATGGCAGATCGGGCTCTGAATACAGTTTTGCCGTGTTTGATCATGCATTCATCGAAGAAAACGTTTTCTCCAGCGAGGTCACACCGGATCATCTGAAAACCATTCACAAACTGATTGTCGGGCGAGATGGCTTGGCCCTCAATGAAGCACTTGAAGCGACGAAGGGACGTGAGCGAAATGCCATCCGTGAGTGGAATGGCTTGAAGAAGCAACGGGCGGAACAACAGACCAAGACTGGTCGGCAAGACTATCTTGATCTGCCCAGCCACATGAACTCCAACGAGGCGGCAAAGCATCTGGAAGCATGCGAGGGCAAGTTGAAAGCCCGCAAGAACATGGATGCGGGCAAGGCTTTACCGATACCTGCTATTGATCCATTCAAACTTGGAAACTTTACTGCACTCCGAAACGCGCTTACCGCAACCGTTGCCACTGCACATGAGGAGGCCAAAACACGCGTGAAGGAGCGTATCCGAACGGTTTTGCTATATAACCGCGCATAAATAACCCAACCACTGGGGCCTGGAAAAACGGACGGAGCAAGCCGAGGAGTTTC
>JAOZSS010000164.1 GCA_029939545.1 Kiritimatiellia bacterium
GGCGCCAACCTGATGGGCCTGGGGTACCCGGGTGGCCCCATTATCGATCGGACGGCCAAAGCAGGAAACCCCAATGCCGTGCGTTTTCCGCGCGGAGGCCGGCTCAAGGCGAACCCGATGCTGGGGGGGATGAATCCTGCGCTCTGCTTCAGTTTTAGTGGGCTCAAGACAGCGCTGCTCTATTATTTGAGGGAAAATCCACTCGATGGGTCTGAGGAGATGCTGGCTAATGTTGCGGCGTCTTACCAGGAGGCCATCGTGGGATCCCTGGCTCAACGGTGCCGTATTGCCCTGCAGAGTGGCGAGGTGCACGCGCTGGCCGCAGTGGGCGGGGTGTCACTGAACGGGCGGCTGCGCGAGCGGCTGGCCGAGGTGGCGGAGGAGGCCAGCGTGAGGCTCCTTCTCTCGAAACCGCACTACTGCGCCGACAACGCCGCCATGATAGCCGGCCTCGCAGGAGCAGGACAGGGGATCACGGGCCGGTCGGACCTCGCGATGGATATCGATCCGAACATGCGTTTGTAGATTTGCCGATTGATGGACACCGGATAATAGCTATATAGTGCAGCAGGAGGTGCGCACCTATGCCTGATACACCTGATGTTGCCGATCTGCCGCCAGTCGGCGACGAAGCGCTTGCCTATACCATCGCCATTGCCAAGCGTGAGCTTGAGCAGATGATGGATCTCAACCCGCAAGGGATGCTGCTCGTTGATATCGACGGGCAGATCTCACGCGTAAATCGTGCCATCGTGGACCTGACCGGGGTGGGGGGCTTTGACGCGTTGCTGGGGCAGCCGTTTGACTCCATTTTCGGGAATGGAGAAGGGGATCTTGTCTCGGAAATCCTGGCAAGCAAAAGCGGTGCCGAGGTGTTTGATCGCCATGTAACCCTACCAAACGGGTTTGTCCGCGAGCTCAGCTTCTCGGTTGCCGGTACGGCCTCCGGCGTTCGGGTTATCATGATTGCCGATATTACGGGCGAGAAAGAGCGCCAGGCGGATGAGGAGAGGGCGCATAAGAAGGAAGCCGTTGCGGCGCTGATCGGTGGCCTGATGCACAATATCAACCAGCCGCTCACTGTGGTCACGGTGACGGCCAAGCTGATGGAGATGGGCCTTGATAAGCCAGACCCTGACGTGGCGGAGCTCCGTAAGAACCTGGCCACGATCTCGGATCTGGTGATGCAGATCAAGCAGATGCTGGAGAAGGTCGAGGCGGCCTCAGACTACGTCACAGAGGAGTATCTCGCCGGGAAGCGGATACTCGACATCAGCAGCCTCTGACTACGACAGGGCTTCCCGTCTCTTGTCCGTACGGCCGACAGTGACGTCTCTGCTAGACCGCCAAGGTGCGACGCGCGGATTCAACCGTGTTGTAGAGCAACATCGTAATGGTCATCGGGCCGACGCCGCCCGGAACAGGCGTAATTAGCGAAGCCTTTTCCTTGATGGCCTCGAAGTCGACGTCACCCACGAGCCGGTAGCCGCGCTTCTTGCTTGCATCCTCGACACGGTTGACACCCACATCAATCACGACGACGCCATCCTTGACCATGTCGGCGGTAACCGTGTTGGGCCACCCGGCGGCAACGATAACGATGTCGGCCTGGCGAGTGTGATAGCCGATGTCCTTGGTCCCCGTGTGGCAGATGGTGACCGTGGCATTGGCGTGCTCCTTCTTCTGGAGCAGCATGGCCGCCACGGGCTTGCCGACGATGTTGCTGCGGCCCACGACCACGACGTGGGCACCCTTGGTTTCAACCCCGCTGCGGGCGAGCATCTGGACGCATCCGTGTGGCGTACAGGGAAGGAAGCACGCTTCGCCGATCAACATCTTGCCGACGTTGACAGGGTGAAACCCGTCGACATCCTTGTCCGGGTCAATGGCGAGCAGCGCGGCATTCTCGTCCATGTGCTTGGGCAGCGGAAGCTGTAGCAGGATACCGTTGATCTTGGGATCGTTGTTCATCCGGTCAATCAAGGCCATCAGATCATCCTGCGACGCGTCAGCAGGCAGGCGGTTGTCGTCTGAGTAGATGCCGGCTTCCTCGCAGGCCTTCTCCTTGGCGGTGACATAGGAACGCGAGGCGGGATCGTCGCCGATCAGGATAACGCCCAAGCCCGGCGTCACGCCCTGCTCCGAGAGCTTCTCAACATCGGTTTTGATTTCCGCGCGCATGTCGGCGGCGAGTTGCTTGCCGTCAATAATCTGTGCTGTCATTGTGTCATTTCCTTCCTGTCATCCCTTGGCGAATCTCGCGGCGCGCTCTCCGAGCGGGCCGTTAGTACAGCCCTGTGACTTTACCGGTTTCCGTATCCACGTCAATTCCACGGTAGGCTGGATTGGAGGCCGTGCCGGGCATCAGCTTGATCGCGCCGGCAACGGGCACGGCAAAACCGGCCCCGCGGTAAACCAGTACGTCGCGAATCGGAAGCTCCCACTCGGTGGGCCTACCCTTGAGATTCGGGTCGTGCGAAAGGCTGAGGTGAGTCTTGACCATGCAGGTTCCAAGCTTTGACGAGTTTGGATCCGAAGCGAGTGCCTCGATCTTTTCTGTCGCCACGTCCGAGTAGGTGACACCCGAGGCGCCGTAGACTTGCTTGGCGATCAACTCGATGCGCTTGGTGAGCGGCGTTTCCAATTCGTAAAGGAAGGTGAAGTCGCTCGGTTCTTCGGTGGCCTGTATCACGGCCTCGGCGAGTTCGATGGCCCCGTCGCCGCCCTTGAGCCAGTGCTCGGAGACAGCCACGAGCGCTCCCGCCGCTTCGGCGATGCGGCGGATGACGGCAATCTCGCCTGGCGTATCGGTGTAGAAGCTGTTGATACAGACCACGGGACGCACGCCCGCTTTCTTAACCGTCTCGATATGTGCCAGCAGGTTTGAGCAGCCCCGCTCAACCAGTTCCAGGTGCTCGTTGATGTAGGCGTCATCCAGCGGTACCCCGGGCTTCACAAGCGGGCCGCCACCATGCATCTTCAGCGCCCTGACCGTCGCCACGATGACCACGGCATCGGGCGTGATTCCTGAGAAACGGCACTTCAGGTTCCAGAATTTCTCGAAGCCGATGTCGGCACCGAACCCACTTTCCGTGACGTGGTAATCGGCCAGCCGGGTTCCGACCTGGTCGGCGATAATGGAGCTCTGGCCGATGGCGATGTTCGCGAATGGACCGGCGTGGACGAGGACAGGCTGGCCTTCAATCGTCTGAAGCAGGCTGGGATTAATCGCATCCACCATCCATGCGGTCATGGCCCCGTCGACTTCGAGGTCAGCCGTGGTGACATCGTTTCCCTGGCGGTCCTGGGCCACCACAATGCGGCCCATACGTTCGCGCAGGTCCTTGAGTCCCGTGGCTACAGAGAGGATCGCCATGACCTCGCTGGCGACGGTAATCTGGAATCCAGACTCCATCTGCAGGCCGTCCATCTTGCCGCCCTTGCCGATCGTGATGTTGCGAAGCGCCTGTGCACAGAAGTCGATCGCCCATTTCATCTGCACGGTGTTGGGGTCGATATCGAGGCGCTTCAGGTTGCTTTTGGCGAGTCGCTCATCGTCGTAGTTGTGCTCGTGCTGCATCCGGGCGGTCAGTGCAACCATCGCCAGGTTGTTGGCGTTGGCAATGGAGTCAATATCGCCGGTCATGCGAATCGAGAAAGGTGTCAGCGGAATGCACTGGGCCAGGCCGCCGCCGGCGGCGGATCCCTTGATGTTAAAGGTCGGACCTGCGCTGGGTTGGCGAATCGCGCCCACGACGCGCTTGCCGAGCCTACCGAGGCCCTGGACGAGGCCCATGCACGTGGTGGTCTTGCCTTCGCCGAGTGGGGTGGGGGTGATGGCCGTGACATCAATGTACTTGGCCCGTCGTTTCTCGCCGACACGGTCGAGCACACGCAAGAAGTCAACCTTGCCGAGCTGGCGTCCCATCGGGATCAGTTCATCACGTTGCAGACCCATCTCGTCCGCAATCTGTTCCATCGGCCTCATCGTTTCTTCGGCCGCTTCGGCTATCTGCCAGTCTTTCAGTTTGGTCGGATCAAGGGCCATGATTCTCTCCTTTTTGCAGGTGTCCAAAGTAGAAGAGCGGTGAGTAAGGTGTCAAGGTGGGCCAGACGCTATCTTTGTAAGGATGTTGCTGTCTTTGGTCATATGTTGCTGAATTATCGGCTTTTAGCTGGTTTGAGGTCAAGAGAGGGCAACGTCTCAACATCCGTCTGCTGGGAATCGATAGAGACGGGGCCGCCTGTGAAGGTGAGTCGAGAGTTTGATGTGTAGCGAGCAGGATGGCCAGGTCGCCGCGACGTTCTCCATCGGGCTTGATATTCATCCCGATCATCGTCATGATCCTCGTCGACAGGGTGCGTAACAGTCCCCGTCACCGGAGCGGTCAGGACGTTATTGAGAAGCGACAAGAGAGCGAGGGCAAGTATGACAACAGACATCTCACGGGCCTTCATCGAGGCGATTCCGAAAACCGATCTCCATGTTCACCTGGATGGGTCGCTGCGTCTGTCTACACTTCTTGATCTAGCGCGGCAGGGCGGTGTGGAATTGCCATCCACAAGCGAGGCGGGATTGCGGGAACTGGTATTCAAGGATGGCTATGCCGACCTGGGCGAGTACCTGACGGGTTTCGCCTATACCTGTGCCGTGCTGCGGCAGAAAGAGGCGCTGGAGCGGGTTGCGTTTGAACTGGCAGAGGACAATCTTGCTGAAGGCGTACGCTATTTCGAGGTGCGGTTTGCGCCCCAGCTTCTTGCTCATGAAGCCCTCTCAATGGAGGAGACCATCCAGGCCGTAGCCAATGGGATGGAGCGTGCTAGACGGGCGCACAACACGTCGGAGGCGGTGCGCGCGGGGCGAGAGCTTCCCTTCGAGTTCGGCATCATCGTCTGTGCGATGCGCCGCTTCAACAAGGCGATGGGCGACCACTACCGCCAGCTTCTGACCGTCCTCGAGCGGGCGCCACGCCGCGACGTCTATTCGATTGCATCCCTTGAGATGGCGCGCACCGCCGTGGGACTGCGCGATAGGCTCGGGCTCCCGATCGTGGGGTTCGACCTTGCGGGTGAGGAGGCCGGGTATCCCGCGGCCTATCACAAGGAGGCCTATAGCTTTGCCCACAGCAACTTTCTCAAGAAAACCGTCCACGCGGGTGAAGCGTATGGTCCGGAATCCATCTTCCAGGCCATCACCGACTGTCACACCAACCGGATCGGACACGGCACGTTCGTGTTCTCGTCCGACATGGTTCAAGATTCGGCGGTGCAGAATCCACAGCTCTACACGGAGCAGTTGGTCGAGTACATTGCCAGCCAGCGCATCACAATGGAGGTATGTCTGACGAGCAACTTGCAGACAACGCCCTCCATCGAGTCGATGGCCGCGCATCCGCTAGGACATATGCTGGAGCATAACCTGTCGGTTTCCATCTGCACGGACAACCGCCTCGTGTCGAATACAACCGTGACGGATGAGCTTGAGCTGGTGAGCCGACACGTCCCCGTAACACGTCACCAGTTCCGCAACCTTGTCATCGCGGGATTCAAAGGCAGTTTCTATCCGGGAAGCTACACCCAGAAGCGCCGGTTCGTGCGCAAGGTCATTGAGCGCTATGACGACCTGGCGGAGCGCCTGCTTCCCGGTGCAGGGGAAT
>JAOZSS010000165.1 GCA_029939545.1 Kiritimatiellia bacterium
CGCGTCGTTGCTTTTCTCCGTACCGATCTCTCCGAGCCTGACCCCGACATCCCGCGCGAACTGATCAAAGGAACGATCGATGAAATGGCCGCCGTGGCTCTGCTCGAAGAGGATGAGAAAGTCGACCAGGTGATCCTGACCAACTCCGTTATCGGCCACCAGCGCATCGTGGATATCATCCTGTTCTGTGAGCGTGAGCTGATCCGGTTCAATATGGTGCCGGACCTGTTTCGTATCCTGACCAGCAACATGGATATGCAGTCGGTCGATGACATTCCTATGCTGGGTATCAGCCAGTGGCCGCTCGACTTCTTCTGGAAGCGTCTGCTTAAGCGCCTGGAAGACATTGTCGGGTCGCTCGTGGGGCTCATCATTTCAGTGCCGATCATTGCGGCCGCGGCGGCGCTCATCAAGAAGGAGTCGCCCGGTCCGGTGTTCTACTCGCAGGAGCGGTGTGGCGAGAAGGGCGAGCTCTTCCATATCCACAAGCTGAGAACGATGCGGGTCGATGCCGAGTCAAGCAGTGGTCCTGTATTCACGGCCGAGGAGGATCCGCGCGTGACGCGGATCGGGCATTTTTTGCGGCGCCACAACCTGGACGAGCTGCCGCAGTTCTGGAATGTTCTGCGCGGCGACATGAGTCTGGTGGGACCTCGCCCCGAACGGCCCCATTTTGTCGAGAAGTTCAAGGAAGATGTCGGCCGCTACATGTCGCGGCACGTGTCGAAGCCGGGCGTGACCGGGTGGGCCCAGGTGAACGGCCTGCGCGGCAACACCAGTATCGAGGAGCGGATCAAGTACGATCTCTACTATCTCGAGAACTGGTCGCTGTCGCTCGACTTCAAGATCCTGGTGAAGACGTTCATGGCCAGGGAGAACGCTTATTGACCGCGGTGGTTCCCTGGGAAAGTAAGAGAAATATGGATACATCATTTACTGAGTTGTTTTTTTCCGCCTGTTTCTGGTCATCACTTACATCGTGGCTGGTGGCGCAGTGCACCAAGATGGTCTGTGGTTTCATCGAGACGAAGCGGCTGGACTTTCATTACCTGGTCAGCACGGGCGGCATGCCCAGCGCGCACAGCGCGAGCATATGTGGGCTGGCCACGTCCGTGGGAATGCTGGAGGGCTTCGGTTCCCCCGTGTTCGTTATGTCGCTCGCCTTTGCGCTCCTCACGATGTTCGATGCCTCAACGGTGCGTCGCGCCGCCGGCTTGCAGGCTACGCTGTTGAACCAGATCGTGGACGAGTTGTTCAAGGAGCATCACCTGTCCGAGAAGAAGCTGGCCGAACTCCTCGGCCATACACGCCTTGAGGTGTTCATGGGGGCAACGGTGGGTATTCTCACGGCGATGATCGTGACGACAAAGTTTTTGACGATGAGTTCTACGTTCTGAGTGGTGAGTTCTGAGTTGGGCCTGCTTAGGCGCGCACCTGCAAACTCAGAACTGTGAACTCAGAATGAACAGAGTCCTGTAGAGAAAGCGAGAGAGTCTAGTGAAAGTCAAAGCATTCAGGGGTGTCCGACCCCGCGCAGACCTGGCGGCCAAGGTAGCCAGTGTTCCGTATGATGTCGTGAACGTCGATGAGGCCCGTGAGCTGGCTGCCGACAACCCCTATAGCTTCCTGCACGTGGTCAGGGCCGAGATCGACCTGCCGGAGGGAGCCGATCACTATTCCTCCGATGTCTACGCACAGTCGGCCAAGGCGCTGGTGGCAATGCGGTCCGAGGGCGTGCTGGTGCAGGATGAGGAGCGCCAGCTCTACGTTTACGAGTTGACCATGGGTGGGCATACGCAGTGCGGGGTCATCGTGTGTTGTGCGGTGTCGGACTACGAGGAGGGCGTTATCAAGCGCCACGAGATGACGCGCGAGGACAAGCTGCGTGATCGTGTCGCGCTGGTCGATACACTCAGCGCCAACAGTGGTCCGGTGTTTCTCACCTATCGTGATTCAGAGGCGGTCACGGCGCTGGTGGTCGAGGCGCGCGCGTCGGAACCGCTGATCAATTTCGAGAAGGAAAACGGCAATCGCCACACGGTCTGGACGGTGCCCATTCCCGCAGCCATGGAGGAAGCGTTCGCGCAGGTGCCGGCGGCCTACATCGCCGACGGCCATCACCGCGCCGCCGCCGCCGCCGAAGTCAGCGCCCAGCGCCGCCGTGCGGCACCGGATGCTGATCGCGCCGGGAGCGACTGGTTCCTTGCGGTGCTCTTTCCTGCCAGCCAGGTGTCCATCATGCCCTATAACCGCGTCGTGCATGATCTCAACGGACTGACTCCGTCCGAGTTTATGGAGGCGCTCTCCCGCGTGGGTGAGCTCACTGCGGGTGCGGCCGAGGTGCCTGCATCGCGCGGCAGCGTGGGGATCTACCTGGAGGGTCGGTGGCATCGCCTGACGTGGCATAACGGCGTCGTGGACCCCTCGGACGAAGTGGGACGGCTGGACGTGAGCGTATTGCAGTCGCGTGTCCTCGAGCCGGTGCTGGGTATCGCGGACCCGCGGCGCGATGAGCGCATTGCGTTCGTGGGCGGTATCCGTGGTATCGGCGAGCTGGAGCGGCTGGTGGACGGCGGGCAGGCGGTCGTGGCCTTCGCGATGCACCCGGTGGAGGTCGAAGACCTGATTGACGTGTCAGACGCCGAGCGCCTGATGCCGCCAAAGAGCACCTGGTTCGAGCCCAAGCTGCTTTCGGGACTTCTTGTCCATGTTTTCTAGGGACGAATGAACTAATGAACCTTGAACCTAAACCCTCTGATGGTAGATTGGCCTTGTGATTTATCCTGAGTCAGAGTGGAGTTATGCCGGGCCGCGGGCGCATCATGTTGTTGCGGCCGTGGTGGCGTGCGTGCTGTCGGTGGTTGTGCACGTCGGTCTGTTGGTCGGCGTTCTGAAGTTTGACATCCCGATGCCCGGCATGCTGAGCCGTATTCAATTGCCCGAGCGCGCCCGTCCGATAAAGCTTGGTGAAGTGAAGCGTGCGCCGGAGTCGCCGATGGAGGACGCGGAAAAGGAATCGGCTCCCATGATCGAGGATATCGTCGACACGGCCGCCAAGTTGGGCATCCCCGTACCGGCCTCGCTGTTGGCCCCACCCGTAGCCCCGGCCGGAGGCGTGGGCAGCGAGACGCCCAACCTGGCTCGGCCTGAGGCCGCCGAACCGCCGGAGGTGTGGCAGCCGCGCCAGGAGATCATCGCGATCGAGAAGACGGTGGCCAAAGTGGATGTGGCGCCGATTGACCGCATTACGATTCCGGTTCTGGACCGGGTCATCGCAGCCCCCAACATCGCGCTGCCGGTTGAACGGTCGCTGGCCGCTCCACCGCCCTTGTCGAGCACGGGCCCCGGCAAGCAGGCGCTCTCGCGGAGTCCAGCCACAGCCCCCATCGTTTTGCCTTCTCCACTACAGGGCATGGAAAGCCCCCGTCCCGCCGCTGTGCCCAGCGAAGCCGCCGTGGAGGAGGGTACGGAGCTATTCAAGGAGACCCTGGAGGAGATCACTCCGCTCAAGCCGATCGAGCGTGTTTTGACCGCCCGGGCCACCACCTATGAGAGTCGCTGGGACCGGGAATATGGCTATTTCAAGGTCGAGATCGAGGGGCTGGGCTCCGACGTGCTGCCGGTCATACCTAAAGACGTCATCCTGATGCAGGACTGTTCGGCCAGCATGGCGGAACAGCGGCTCTATTTCTGCCGCCAGGGTCTCAACGCCTGCCTGGAACTCCTGGGCGATGACGACCGGTTTGACGTGATCGGGTTTCGCCAAACCGCCGATCGCTGCTTCGGCACCCTGGTGGACAACGAGCCGTCGAATATCGAGAAGGCCCGCGCGTTCATTAAAAGCATGCGGCCCGGTGGGAATACGGACATCCTGAGTTCGATCCGCGACCTCGTGGCGCTGAAGCGCGAAGCCGGACGACCCATCATTGTCTTGATGGTCTCGGACGGACTGGCAACAGCCGGGCAGACCGGCAGTTCCGATATCATTGGTGAGTTCAGCCAGATGAACGATGGGATGCTGTCGATCTACACGATCGGCACCGCGCAGACCGGGGACGAGTACCTGCTCGACCTGTTGAGCTACAGCAACCGCGGTGAGGTCATTCCGCTCGGGAAAGGGCGCTGGAGTATCCCCGCATCGATCCGCGATGCGATGAACAGGGTCAGTCGTCCGGTACTGGCGGATGTGGGCTTTCGTTTTCCGGTCGGCTCAACCTGTGAGGTCTACCCGGTGCAGACTGGCAACCTCTACCTCGATCGGCCACTGATCCTCTACGGCCGCTACCCGCGCGGCGAGGAGCGCGTGACCTTCCAGGCTGTAGGCGAAGGCCAGAAGGTGAAATGCGATATGCTCTTCGATGTGCCACTGGCCGAGGGAACGGGCACCGGTGACAAGACGCTGCGCGGCGAGTGGGCCAAGCAAAAAGTCTACCACTTGATCGGCCAGTATGCCCGTCGCCAAGATCCCGACACCCTCCGCGAAATCCGCGAGACTGCCCGCGAATACAAAGTCAACGTCCCGCATCGCGGGAAGTTCTGAGCATGCTACTCGACTTCCGGCGGTGTTACGGCCTCTTCAGGTGCGGCGGCCCCTTCAGGTTCGTCGCCGCTGTCTTTGCGCGCGCGACGGCGCTCGCGCTTTTCATCGGCCTTCCGCTTCTTTTCCATTTCCCTGCGGCGCTTCTCGAAAGTATTTCTGTTTTTCGCCATAGTTGATCCTTTTGGGCAGACCACTGCCTCGTGCCCAGGTCTGATGACCCCGTGAGGCCCACGAGCCGGACATGCGCCAAGCACCGTTTCCTCGGGTGGAGCGAGAATCCGGACCAGTCCAAACAGAATGGTTTGGACTGGCCCCGGGAGTGACTAGATGGTCGTTACGTCTTTCGCGCAAGGACCCTTGTTGCCTTCACCAATCTCGAACTGCACGCGGTTACCCTCTTGGAGGGTCGCGCCCGAAATATCGTTCTTGTGCACGAAGACGTCATCGCCGCCCTCCTGCTCGATGAATCCGTAACCCTTCTCCGCGCTGAACCACTTCACTGTTCCTTCTGGCATCGATCTGCTCCTGTTTGCCTCTTCAGTTACACTGAGCTTGCGCCCATACATATTTACACCGAACGGGGAGCCGCCGAAGAGGTCATGCGCCTATCGCTCGGACCGGTACCAGGAGGTCTTCAATGGGCGTGACAAACCCAGGATTTGACCAGGAATGGTGAACCGCGGCGAAGATCGAGGCCGGACAACTAGAGATAGTCTATCCTCGTCTCAGATAAATGCAACCACCTTTCGTGCCTATTCGTTACGTTGAGAGAGGCGACTAAGCGAGGCTCCGACGGCAGATTTTCACCCTGCATTCGGCAGTTGAGAAACTACGAAATACACGAAAAGCGCAAAAGAGACGGGGGGTAGGGTCCTTCTGAAAGGAAGACAACCACCAGGTTTTGCACCCAACGGGTGCAACGCTTCCGTACACCCAGACGTCCGGAATCCCTATTCTTTTCTGGATTTCCTTTCGTGTGTTTCGTGTATTTCGTAGTTTAACTGCTCTGGGTGTAACCGGTCTTCCGCTCCTGCTCAAGAAAGGAATAATCTAGGAA
>JAOZSS010000166.1 GCA_029939545.1 Kiritimatiellia bacterium
CAATTGATCAACCCGTGCTGCTCAACCAAGAAATTTCAAATATATTTGGCTAGGTGTTGGGTGGTAGGTGACAGGTTGCTATAGTGCCGACATGAACGAGGGGCGACATATCCATCTTGTTGGTGTAGGCGGGATCGGGATGAGTGCGCTGGCGCAGGTGTTGGTGGCGCGTGGGGGCCGGGTTACGGGCTCGGACCGGGCGCTGGAGTGCGGTGAACCGTCCGAGACGCTTGATCCGTTGGCTGTCGCCGGTGTTGAACTGGTGCCGCAGGATGGGGCGGCTGTCACGTCGGACACAGCCTGCGTCGTTATGAGTACGGCTATTGAAGCGGACAATCCTGATCTGCTCGCGGCGGCGTTGCACGATGTATCGGTTCGGCACCGTTCGGATGTGCTCGCGGAGTGCCTGGCGGGCAAGCAGGTGGTGGCGATCACCGGTACATCTGGCAAAAGCACGGTCACGGCGATGGCGGGCTGGGTGCTGCAGGAACTCGGGCTCGACCCAACGGTGGTGAACGGCGCGATCGTGCCGGTGTGGCGTTCGGAGAGGGCGGTGGGCAATGTCCGGCTGGGCCGCTCGGATCTGTGGGTCATCGAAGCTGACGAAAGCGATCGCACGCTCAATGCCTACGATTTCGACTGGGCCGTGGTGACCAACGTGTCGACCGACCACTTTGGCGTGGACGAGGCCCGTGCCCTTTTCCAAACCTTCGCCAAGCGCGCGCGAGTTGGAGGCGTCAGTGCGGTGGATGAGCCTGGACTGCTCGCGGACTTCGAACCGACCGTGCAGGGCGACACCAGTTGTTTCGAGTATGGCGATGTCACCTTTACCGTCCCAATGCCCGGCTATCACAACGCCGCCAACGCGCTGCTCGTGGTGGTGTTGATGGAGCGTATGGGACACTCACTCGAGCGGGTAGGGGAGATCGTGGCGCGCTTCCCCGGTCTCCACCGACGTCTCGAACGGGTTGGTGAAGCGAATGGCGTGCGGGTGTTTGATGACTACGCGCACAACCCCGCCAAGATTGCCGCTGCGTGGCACGCCGTACGACGTGAGGGCGGCCGTGTGCTGGGCGTCTGGCGTCCGCATGGCTACGGCCCGCTGCGCCAGATGTTGGAGCCTCTCGCGGTGGACTTCAGCGGCCTGAACTCGGGCCCCGACGAACTGGTGATTCTGCCGGTCTACGATGCAGGCGGAACCGCCGATCGTTCCGTATCGTCCGAGAGGTTGGCGGAGCGCATCCACCAGGTCGGCGGCTCAACCGTTCACGTCCTCTCACTCGAGGATGTGCCTGCGTGGGTTGCCGAACAGGCACATGAGCGCGACACGGTCCTCGTCATGGGCGCACGCGATCCGGGGCTGCCTGCCTTGGCGCGAGGCATTGTGGCCGCGTTGTAGTGCGTGGCCTTGGAGGCGGGGTGCCCTCACCCCGCACCCGCTCTCTGCGGCCCGGGGGCAGGCCGCCTCCATTTCACGCCTTAAGCCGATTCCCGGACGATCAGTTTCGGTTCCACGACAACGGTGCGCTGCGCAGGTGGCGGGGCAGGTTCGCTCGAAGCGATCGTGATGAGCAGGTCGAGGGCGGCGGAGGCGTAGAGGTCGTGCTGCTGGTCGATCGTGGTCAGGGGCGGATCGATGATGGTGGCAAGGTTGAGATTGTCGTAGCCGGTCACGGCGATAGCTTCGGGTACGCGGTGGCCGCGCGCCTTCAGGCCCTGGATCAGGTGGGCGGCCCAGACGTCGTTGGAAGCTACAATGGCATCAACTCCCGCCTTGTCGACCAGGTGGTGGATCGCCTCCCCGATGGTCTCTGCTGTCGGGTCGACTGCTTCGGTTTGGGCGGTCTCGATCAGCGCCGGGTCGACGTCCTCGCCGTGGGCCGCCAATGCGGCTTCGTAGGCGTCACGGCGCACGGTCATCAGCTCGTCGGGTGCCCCTTCCAACTGGAGCCCAATGCGTCGTCGTCCGCTCTTTAGCAGGTGGTCGATGAGGCATTCAATCGCCTTGGCTGTATCCACGCGTACGCAGTAGTCGTCCTGCTCCAACGGCTTGGCATGCATCACGATGCCCGTGTGTGTTCCCAAGATGGGTTTCAAGCGTTCCGCACGCCCGGGCGTTACGTCAAACAGGCAGAGAACGGCATCGACACCGCGGCTGCCAAAATCGGCAAGATAGTCGCGCAGCGCGTCGAGGTCCCCGTGCAGCTGTCCAATCAAAAGGCGGTATCCACGGCGACAGGCTTCCCGCTCAAGTGCGGCCAACCGATCGTTCATGACCGGTGCGTTGAGTGTGTCCATCAACACGCCGAGCATGTGGGTGTTAACACCTCGTAGCTGCTGGGCCGCTCGATTGGGGTGATAGTGGAGTTCATCGGCGGCTTCTTCGACGCGTATGCGGGCCGCATTGCCAACGCGCACATGGTCGCCGCCGGTCCCCAGCAGCACCTTGGCTGCGGCGGTGCGTGACACATCCGCTTTTCTGGCCACGTCTGCGAGTGTGACGCCGCGCGTCCCCATGCCGTGCTCCTTCTCCAGTGTGTCTACATCATTTCAGCAGCGCGTTGATCGAGGCCGCCGCGCGTCGCCCTTCGCCCATGGCCAGGATCACCGTGGCGGCGCCGAGGACGATGTCGCCACCGGCATAGACCGCATCCATCGTGGTCTTGCCCGTATCATCGACCAGGATGTTTCCCCAGCGGTTGGTCTCGATCGCGGGGGTGGTCTGCTTGATGAGTGGGTTGGAGTCGTTGCCGATTGCCACGATGACGCAGTCGATATCCATTGGGAACTCGCTGCCTTTGATCGGAACCGGGCGCCGCCGTCCGCTGTCGTCCGGTTCACCCAGTTCGTAACGCAGGCACTCCATCGAATGAATCCGCCCGTCGTCGCCGCCCTGGAAGCCGATGGCGTTCTCGAGCGTGTGGAAGACTACGCCCTCTTCCTTGGCATGCGCGATTTCCTCGATACGGGCCGGCATCTCTTTCTCCGTCCGGCGGTAAACAAGATGGACTTCCTCGGCGCCCATGCGCACGGCGCAACGCGCGGCATCCATTGCAACGTTGCCGCCGCCAAGGACCGCTGTTCGGCGTGAGGGCAATACCGGTGTGTCGGCGTTTTTTCTGTCGAACGCGCGCATCAGATTGACGCGTGTGAGGTACTCGTTAGCCGAGTAGACGCCCACCAGGTTCTCTCCCGGGATACTCATGAACTTGGGCAGTCCAGCGCCGGTCCCGACAAAGATGGCGTCGTAGCCATCCTTCTCCAGCAGGTCCTGCAGCTTGCGCGTACGACCGACCACAAAGTTGGTCCTGACTTCAACCCCCATTTCGCGCAGCGTGTCGATTTCGGCCTGGACGATCTCCTTCGGCAGTCGGAACTCCGGGATGCCATACATCATGACGCCGCCCGGCTTGTGAAACGCCTCGAAGACCGTCACGGCGTGTCCCTCGCGACGCACGTCGGCGGCCACGGTGATGCTGGCCGGCCCGCTTCCGATGACAGCCACCTTCTTGCCTGTCTCTGGCTTCACGGCGGGGGCGTGGGCTTTGCCTTGGTCCCGTTCGAGATCGGCAACGTAGCGCTCAAGGCGACCGATTGAGACTGACTGCTCAACATCCTTCAAGGCGCGGCCCACCGTGCAATCGATCTGACACTGCACTTCCTGCGGGCATACGCGTCCACAGATCGCGGGGAGCAGGCTGTTGGCCTTGACGACGTCGATGGCCTCCTGGAAGTTCCCCTCGGCACAAGCGGCAACGAAAGCAGGGATATCGATGCGCACCGGACACCCATCAATACAGGGTGCGTTCTTGCACTGTAGGCAGCGCATCGCCTCGACCCGTGCCTGGGCATCGGTGTAACCGAGGGCGACCTCGTCCATATTGTCGACACGCATACCCGAAGGTTGCGTCGGCATCGGCTGGGCCGGTATGGCCAGGCGGTCCTTGGGCTTCAGCGGCTCCGTGCGACCTAAGACCGCGTCCAGCGCTTCCTGTGCCTCCTTCGAAATCTGATCGTAGTCCAGATCCATCCTATGCCTCCGCCTTCTGTGCCGCGAGATCCATGTGGCACTGCTTATGGTCGTGGTCTTCCTCGGTCTTGTAGGTGCCCAGGCGCTGCATCATGTTGTTGAAGTCCACGAGATGTCCGTCGAACTCGGGGCCGTCGACGCAGACGAACTTCGTCTCGTCGCCCACCGTTACGCGGCAGCCGCCGCACATGCCGGTGCCGTCAATCATGATCGTGGTGAGCGATACGACGGTTGGCACTTCCTAGGGCCGCGTTGTCTCGGCGCAGAACTTCATCATGATCGGCGGGCCGATGGCTACAACAAGGTTCGGCCTCGGATCGGCCTCGCACAGCTCCTTCAAGGGCTCGGTGACCAGTGCTTTGCGGCCGTACGAGCCGTCGTCGGTACAGCAGATGAACGCATCGGCGATGGCTTTCATCTCGTCTTCGAGGATGATCAGCTCTTTCGAGCGGGCTCCGATAATCGTAATGACTTCGTTGCCTGCCGCCTTCATGCCCTTGGCGATGGGGTGGAGCGGGGCCACGCCGATGCCGCCTCCCACACACACCACACGCCCCACGTTCTCGATGTGGGTGGGTTGTCCAAGGGGTCCCAGAAGGTTGGCGATGCTGTCGCCTACCTGCATTTCGGCCAGAAGATGGGTCGTTTTGCCCACGGCCTGGAAAATCAACATGATCCAGCCTTCATCTGCGTTTGCATCCGCAATCGTCAGCGGAATACGCTCGCCGAAGTCCGTGTCGAGCTGGAGGATCACGAACTGACCCGGCTTGCGCTCCGATGCGATATGCGGCGCCTCAACGCGAACCTTGAAGACGGATTCAGACAGCTTGTCTCTCTCTAGAATGTGGTGCACGTCTTCTCTCCCTTTCATGTGTGCTGGCGGTGCCTACCCCTGCTCCTGCTGAAACGATAAAAACATTCAGGTGTGGATCGTTTTGTAAAGCGGAAGAGAATTGCGAATCAGCACCGCCACGTCAATGAAATACGGGGTGTGATGACCTGAGACATCAGGGCCTTCCTCAATCTCGGGCAGACGCGACCGAGCGCGTCCCTCCAAGCGTAAGCCGGACTGATCCCATACAGAATCGCCTACTGGAGGGACGTGCGCGGAGTAGACGTGCGCGGATTCGCCGCGCCAAGACTCTCTTGACAAGGCACTTATATCGCTGATTGTGGCCGCCGAGGGTCTTAGAGTGTCGCTCCTACCTCAGAATCGACGCTGTAAGAGCTTCTCGACTCTTTGAGGACCCAGGCGCTGGGCTGCCCCTCATCTCTCACGCTGTACGGCGTGAAGCGTCTGCGATACGTATTTCCCTTCTCTGCTTGAGCCTCAAACTCTCTTCCGCCTACCGCGACCGCTTCAGTCCAATGGGGGCGCCGGGATAGTTCGCCACGCTCTACCTGGGTGTCGACACCCTCTCGGTGCAGGTGCTCGAGACTTGCCGCATCAGGGAGGTCCAGGCTCTGTGGCAACCTGTCAACCTACATTCGGCAGTTGAGGAACTACGAAACACGCGAAAAGCGCGAAAAGGGT
>JAOZSS010000167.1 GCA_029939545.1 Kiritimatiellia bacterium
TATCGGGCATCTCCTGCTTTACGGATTTGATCTCCAAGCGCACCTCGACACCTATCTGGCGCGCACCAGGGTCGTGCATGCTCACGGCATCCACGGGGGAAAGGATCACCGCGGACTCGACCAGCTCGATCCGGCTGCGCTTGACGCCGTCGTTGACGCGCTCTCCCGAAGCAGGGACAGTGAGCGCGTCTTCACCATGGAGGTGTTCTCACAGGAAAACTTCGAAGCATCGATTGGCGTCATGCATGAGCGTCTTGCGCGCGGCAGCGAACAGGACTTATACGACTTATGACAGAACAACGAACACACCACATCACGCTTGTCACCGGCGGCTGCCGCAGCGGCAAGAGTCGCTACGCATTGCAGCAGGCCGCTGCCGGAAAGCGGCCCGTCTTCGTTGCTACGGCCGAAGCGCGCGATAGCGAAATGAAAGTGCGTATTGCGCGCCACCGTCTTGAACGCGACCCGGCATTCACAACCGTCGAGGCGCCCTACGACCTGGCCGGGGATCTTCGCGCACTTCCCCCGGACACCGACGTGGCGCTGGTGGACTGCCTTACCGTCTGGATGAGCAACCTCCTCTGTCGGCCCGAGACGACCGATGCGTCCCCGCCCGAGGTCGAGGCGTTGCTTGCCATCCTGCACGACCCACCCTGCGACATCATCCTTGTGGCCAACGAAGTCGGTATGGGCATCGTGCCGGACAACGCACTCGCCCGCCGCTTCCGCGATGAAGCCGGATTTCTCAACCAGTCTATTGCCGCCTTGGCAGACACCGTCGTGTTCGTCGTCAGCGGCATCCCCACCGTGATCAAACCACAACCCACAGGAAGCGCTTAACGAATGAACGCTGAACAAACCGTTACCAACACACTCACGTCCATTACGCCCGTCGACGCATCCGTGACCGACGCCGTCCAAGCCCATCTCGACGACCTGACCAAACCGCAAGGCAGCCTGGGGCGGTTAGAGGCCATCGCGATGGCCTATTGCCGGGCGCGCAGAACCGCGGTGCCGGTATGCAAGCGTAAGCGGGTGGTCGCCTTTGCCGCCGACCATGGCGTCACGGCCGAGGGGGTCTCTGTTTTTCCGGCAGAAGTGACACCCCAGATGGTCCTCAACATGCTGGCGGGAGGAGCCGCCATCAACGTGCTGACCCGTCAGGCGGGCTCCGAGCTGTTGGTTGTGGATATCGGCGTCAACGATCTTCTCGAAGCCGCCGATGACTCGCTCTGTCGCCACAAAGTCAGGGCCGGAACACGCAACATGGTCCAAGGCCCTGCGATGACGGAGGAAGAGATGCACCAGGCCGTCGCCGTCGGAATCGAGCTGGCATCACAGGCTGCGGCCGACCGGGTAGATTTGCTCGCATCAGGCGAAATGGGCATCGGCAATACCACCGCATCGACGGCGCTCTTCTCCGTCCTGCTCGATCTACCCGTCGAGGATATCACCGGCCGCGGCACGGGAATCGATGATACGGCATTGGCGCACAAGATCGATGTCATCAAAAAGTCCATCGCCACGAACAGCGCCCACTTGGGCCGTCCTCTGGGTGCACTGGCCGCCGTCGGCGGACTCGAGATTGCCGGGATCTGCGGGCTGGTTCTTGGCGCGGCAGCCAACCGTATCCCGCTGGTCGTGGATGGCTTCATCTCAACGGCCGGCGCGCTATGTGCCATGAAGGCCAAGCCGGAGGTGGCGGACTACCTCATGTTCAGTCACCGATCCAACGAACAGGGCCATCGCCGCGTGCTCGAAGCCATGGACGTGGAGCCCATCCTAAACCTGGACCTGCGCCTGGGCGAAGGCACGGGTGCGGCCTTGGCAATGCCGATCATCGAAGCCGCCATCAAGACTTATAATGAAATGGCCACCTTCAGCGGGGCCGGGGTCAGCAACCGTGAGTGATAGAGACAGAGCCAAGTGTCCGTTCCTCGGCGGCCTCGTAACCGCGATGCGGACACTCACGATCTTGCCGGTGCCCGGTCGGGACGCAGATGGACCTGCTTCGTCGCTCGGGTGGTTTCCGCTGGTGGGCCTGCTGCTGGGGGGCATCGTTATACTTGCGCTGCGCGCGCTTGGCACTCTCTCCGTACAGCTGCCGCCCGACATGGTGGCGCTCTTCGTGCTGGTCGCGGGGACATTTCTGACCCGGGCGTTTCACTTAGACGGTCTGGCGGACTGGGCGGATGGCTGGTGGGGCGGCTACGACCGTGGGCGGATCCTATCGATCATGAAGGACTCCCACATAGGGACCTTTGGGGTGATCGCCCTGGTCCTCGCCCTGCTCGGCAAGTGGACCTGCTATGCGCACCTGCTGAGCGGCGGGAATTACGCGTGGATTCCACTGTCATTCGTGCTGAGCCGCATGGGCATGGTAGACGTGGCCGTTGCCCATCCGTATGCCCGTGCCGAGTCCGGCACGGCGGCGCGCTTTGTGCAGGATGCCCGCCCTCGGCATGAGTGGCTTGCCATCAGCCTGACCGCAGCGATCCTACTGCTTTGGCCGGAGCTGCCGCTGACTCACGCCGCGATGGGACTGCTGCTCGCCCTATTAGTGGCACGCCTGTTCGGAATGCGCTGCCACCGGCGCATCGGCGGTGTGACGGGCGACATCCTGGGTGCGGGCAATGAGTTCATTGAACTCACGGCCCTCACCCTGGGCGTCCTGCTACAGGCTGCGCCTACAGCGTGACACGAAGACCGCCGTACCCGGAGATGCCGGCGGTACCGTAACCGGCCAGTTCCTCGTACGCCTCGTCGAACAGGTTCTCCACCCGCCCGAACAGCGTCACGGTTTCACAAAGATCCCACGAGGCGGCCAGGTTCACGACGGTGTGATCCGGGAGCTGCTCGCTGACGCTGACGTAGTCGGTTGAGCTGAAGTACGAGTCCTCGCGCTCACCAACGTAGACACAGGTCAGGCTTAGGTTCACGTCCTCACCGATGGCGTAATGGATATCGGCCGTTGCGCGGTGACGGGGACGGCGCGAAAGCGTGTTGCCCTCGGCATCCTCGCTGTCGGTATAGGTGTACGTCGCGCCGACACTCATCGCTTCACAGACCTTGACGCGCGCCGTCAGTTCCGCGCCCCGGATATCCGCCTCAGACTGGTTGACGTAGCCCGCAACGAAGTCGATCAGGTCTTCGTACTCGCTCTGAAATCCGGTCAGATCCAACTGCACACGATTATCTGCCAGGCACAGTTCTATACCCGCATCCACACTTCTACTGGTCTCCGGCTGGAGCTCCTCGTTCCCGATCGGACCGAAGGTCGATGAAGGCGCATGGAGCTGATACAGCGATGGCGCTTTGAAGCCGGTTCCGTAGGTACTCTTGAGCCGCAGCCCGCATTCCTCGTCATCCATGAGCCGGACGTTAACGCCGACGCGTCCGGTCACCTCTTCGCCAAACGTGTCATGATCATCCAAGCGCAATCCGCCCACGAGGGTGACGCCTCCCAAGCGAACCTGGTCCTGCACGTAGAGGCTCTTGATTTCGCTGTCCAGCTTGAGCAGCGAATCGGTCTCGGCCGTTTCCTCTTCCACCTCGACACCGGCCGACACCACGTTGACATCGCCCTGGTAGAGATCGTGCTGCCACCCCACCTTGGTGAGCTCCGAATCGAACCAGTTGTCGCCCCAGCTCGACATGAAGTCCCGCCGCTGCTCGGACACCGATGCGGTCAGGCGCTGCTGCCACGTGGAGTCCAATAGCCCCAGCTTGGCCGTACCGCCGAGGAACAGGCGCTCCGCTTCGGCAACGTTGTCGGGGGCATCCGCGCCCTCGCCCGCGCCATTGTCATAGTCGACGCTCGAGTGGCTGTAGCGCGCCAGCAGGTCAAACGACAGATGCTCAGAGGGGGTGATGCCGATGCGACCGGACAGCCCTGTCCGCTCGTAGCCATCGGCTTCCGTGTTGCCGTCGGCCTCGTTGGCCGCCGAGAACCCTTCCGTTTCAATGTGAGTCACCGTGAAAGCATAGTCCACGATCCCCGTGCCGCCGGAAACCGTCACCGTCTCGCGATAGGTCTCAAAGGTACCCGCTTCCGCCGAGAGCGTCACGGTAGGCGGGCCCGAGCCCCGCTTCGTGATGATGTTGATCACGCCGCCCATGGCGTCGGCCCCGTAGAGGGCGCTCTGCGCACCGCGCAGAACTTCAATACGCTCGATGTCTGCCACATCCAGCGTGGACAGGTCGGCATTGCGCCCGACCAGTGATGGGTCGTTCATTTCCATGCCGTCCACGAGCACCAGTATATGGTCCGGCTTCGATCCACGGATGTATATGTCAGCCGTCTGACCCGGCCCGCCACTGCGCACCATGTGGACACCCGGCACCATGCTAACGGCCTGCGGCAGCGTCGTCACCTGTAGCCGCTCCAGGTCGGCCCCGGATAGGCTCGTGACCGAACTTGAGACATCCTCAGCCGCCGTCGGAACCCGACCGGCACTGACGACGATCTCTGCCTGCACTATTCCCGCGAGCAGCAGAACTGCCCCCGCAATACCTGTGATCTGTTGCCTCATTGCCCCCCCTTTTTTTGTAGGGGAATACTCCCCCGTTTCCTGCTTCCAACTGTGACGATAAGACTCACGATCGTGAGTCTTATCGTCATGCTTTGACCCGTCGTCGTGGTCGTTTGTCATCGATACGGGCACAAAAAAAGACCCGCGCGCCTTCCGGATGGTATGGCGCGAGGGTCTGATACAGTCAAGTAGCAGCCTCATTCGCTCCTATTATCCGCGAAGGAGCAGGATACCCGCCGGCATCCCGATAATGAGCACGGTGAACAACGTCTTCTGGCTTTCTCCCGTCGTTGGCAGCCTTCCAGCTCCATTTCTGAAACCGTGGCTCACACATGTCCACAACGTTACCTGCGCTAACGCAGGAAGAGATTACAGCGGCGCGACCGCGTCTGATTTTCACAGACTTCCATCCGCTCCCCGTGGAAAATTAGTTATACGTCAAAGAACAGTAAACAGCACGGACCCTAGCGGCATGCGCCGGGACCGTCAACCAGAGAAACAGATATCATCAGAGCCCGGAAGCACCGGAATCCCGCCCACCATACTCCGCGCGGTCTTCGGCTACAGCCGCAGGACGGGCCACAGTGGTGGCGGAACCCAGAGATACGCACCGAGATTTGTGTTTGGTTTGGCGCTGTATAAGCCTGTCCGCAAGCACATGCAAATCGCACCCACACTCAGCAAAGATCTCCTCGCGACACTTGCGCACTCTTTTAACTCTTTGACAAGGAAGTGGGTGAACACCGAATGACCACCGAAACCTGCATCCATCACCGGCGCCAAGTCGCCACTGGTAATGGCCTGGCGACTGGTTTTGCGAAAGGCGTCCCGTACATAGGCATCACTAATCTCCGGCGGCGCGCCACGCGAACCACGAAAGAAGTCGCCGACGATGCAGAAGTCGGAAATCAGCAGCACATGCCGCGCTTTAATGCCTCGCATATAGCTTTTGATACGTCCGCAGCGAATCCTATTGGGGGTGTAACCGGTCTTCCGCTCTCACTCATGCGACTAAGCGCCCCCCATTTTC
>JAOZSS010000023.1:0-7373 GCA_029939545.1 Kiritimatiellia bacterium
CCTCGGCCGATCGTCGGGGAGCGCCTCTGCAGCGGTTGTCCGTGAAACGGCATTATGCCGAGTTCCGGATTATGCCGAGTAGGCTGCCGGTGGCGGCGTGAGTTCGCCTGCTTTGCTGAGCGTTCGCGCGTTCTTGCCTTAGAGTCGGGGTGATCTTGCTCGGCATAATCCGAGTGCCCCGAAAGACGTTCAATGCACGGAAGGGCTGCTGCGCAATGCGAGTTCCTTCGGTATCTCACGCCTCGCCGCCACGGGTCCGACAATCTGCCTCTGTGAGACGGCACAGTTTTATGCCGAGTAATGCGGAGCCAAGAACTCGGAAAGGTACAGGAATACGCAGACGGTACTGAATTACTCGGCATAATCCGGAACTCGGCATAATGCCGTTTATGCCGAGCTCGGCATAAACGGCAATCCAGTTGAAAGGCGCTCGGGGTCTGGTCAAGGGTGGTGGGCGGGCTCCCTGGTCTTGAAGGCGGCGACATGCCGACACGGCAGACAGGACGGACGGCTTGCAGGGCCGAAGGCATCGCGATCCGGGCGGCTTGGCTGACGGGGCGGCATCTGGCCGCTTCCCTGGGGGCGGAATGCGGAGTGTGTTTTCCGAGTTTCGAGGACGGCACACTCGGGATCACTGCCGGGGTCTCACGGGCGGCGGGTGGGCTTGGTTCGTACTCCAAGTCTGCGCGAAAGCGCGGACACCGCTTCACTTTCTTGCGCGCGCTTTCCAGAGAGCCGAAGAACCAGTGCGACTTGTCTCGGCGAAGCCGAAGGCGGAGACGGAAGCACGGTTCATGGCAGGCCGCCTGTCGGCGGCGTTCCGCCGTCGCCCGAAGGGCTATGGCGGACACAGTGATTTGCCGGAAGAAGCAGAAGAGTCGAGCTTCCCGGCTTGCGAAGCCGGATGCTCGACACCACGGAGTCCGTCAGGACGACCCGGCGCACAAGCCTGCGTCAAGCGTTGACGCGGTGCGTGTGCCGCATGGTGTCCGGCGTCGCCGGACACGGGAACAACAAGAGCGAAGCCGTTGAGGTCGCGAAGCGACTCCGCAAGGGGCGCTGGCGCGGAACTTGGCTTCTGAGCAAGTTCCGTGAGCAGCGCGGGGTCTTCATGGCGCGTGCAACAACCGTTTGCATCACTGATCCCGGTTGCGCGTGGGAGGGCCTGAGCATGAACCGTGACACCTTCGGTGGCGCGGTTCATGGCCTTGGGAAGCGTGGAACGGACGTCGGCATCGTTGACCACTGTCGCGCGGGCGATAGCTGGCAGGATGACAGCTTCGCTGGCGGCCTGCCTGCATAGTACCCGAGGCTCGACCATTTCATTTTCCCCGCCTCCGCCAAGAAGGCGATGCTTGCAACGAAACAGACCGAAGGCTAATCTCCCTCTCATGAATGAGATTTTGGACGGGATTGAGTCGGGTGATGTCAAGATTGCGGTTATTGGGCTGGGCTATGTGGGTCTGCCGCTGGCGGTGGAGTTTGGACGAAAGTTCGAGACGATCGGGTTCGACGTCAAGACGGGCCGGATTGCGGACCTCGAGAACCAGGTCGACCGGACGCTCGAGACGACGGCCGAGGAGTTGGCGGCCGCCTCAAAACTGAGCTACACCTGCGACCCCGAAGATCTGGCGGGCTGCGATTTCTATCTTGTAACGGTTCCTACCCCGATCGACGAGGGCAAGCAGCCGGACCTGACGCCGCTCGTGGCCGCCTCTACTACCGTGGGACGCGTGCTGAGCAAGGGAGGCATCGTCATCTATGAGAGCACGGTCTATCCCGGCTGCACCGAGGAGGTCTGTGTGCCGATCCTCGAGCATGAGAGCGGACTCGAATTCAATGCGGATTTCTTCTGCGGCTATAGTCCCGAGCGAATCAACCCCGGCGACAAGGAACATCGCCTCACTACGATATTAAAGGTCACGGCGGGATCGGACGAGCCCACGGCCAAGGCCGTGGATGCGCTCTATACTTCTATCATCGAGGCTGGCACTCACTTGGCGCCGACAATCAAAGTGGCGGAGGCGGCCAAGGTAATCGAGAACTCACAGCGCGATATCAACATCGCGTTCGTGAACGAGCTGGCGATCATCTTTGATCGCCTCGGCATCGACACGCTCGACGTGCTCGAAGCCGCGGGCACGAAGTGGAACTTTCTCCCATTCCGTCCCGGCCTGGTCGGTGGCCACTGCATTGGCGTGGACCCCTACTACCTGGCGCACAAGGCGCAGGCGGAAGGATACAACCCCGAGATTATCCTCGCGGGCAGGCGCATCAACGACAACATGGGCCGCTATGCCGCCTCGCGTGTCATCAAGCTCCTGATCAAGCAGGGGCACCGCGTACTGGGCTCACGCGTGCTGGTGCTGGGCATCACGTTCAAGGAGAACTGTCCGGATATCCGTAACTCGCGCGTGATTGACGTGGTGGACGAGTTGACCGATTTCGGGGTGCAGGTGGATGTTTTCGATCCATGGGCGAATAGGGACGAGGTGGAAGCCGAGTACGAAATTGCGCTGATAGACCAGCCGACGCCTGAGCAGAAGGCTCAATATGACGGGGTGGTCCTTGCCGTTGGGCATGACCGCTTCCGAGAACTGGACCTGGGCAAGTTCTCCAAGAAAGGCACCGTCATCTTCGACATGAAGGCGTTTTTTGATCGCGAAGCGTCTGACGAAAGGCTGTAGCAATCATGGCATCTGCGGTCGTGCTCCTTTCCGGCGGCATCGATTCATCGACGCTGCTGCACTACGTCTGCCGCACGCTTGGGGTTAAGACTATCTACGCCATCTCCTTCCGTTACGGCCAGCGCCATTCGCGTGAGCTCAAGGCCGCCGCCGCCCAAGCGGCCGCAGTCGGTGTGTGCGAGCATCGCATCCTCGACATCTCCGGATTCGGCGACATGACCGCAGGCGGCAGCGTTCTGACCAACCCGGACTCCGAGATCCCCTACCTCTCCGCCATCCCTGAGGCCGACCGGCAGCAGCCACCAACCTATGTACCCAACCGCAACATGGTACTCCTCTCACTGGCGGCGGCCTATGCCGAGGCCAACGACGTAGGCGACATCTACTATGGGGCACAAGCCCAGGATGAGTATGGCTACTGGGATTGCACCACCGACTTTCTAGCGAGGATCAACACCCTACTCGCTTTAAACAGGAAAGACGCGGTCACGGTCCACGCGCCCTTTATCGACAAGCCCAAAGCCGAGGTCGTGCAGATCGGACTCGAGCTGGGCGTTGACTACGCCCAGACCTGGACATGCTACCGCGGAGGCGACACACCGTGCGGAAGCTGCCCAAGCTGCGTAGAGCGCTCCAATGCTTTCAGAAAAATCGGGCACGACGACCCATTGACTTGATCAAAGCGGTACGTTTCGCTATCCTCAGCTCCATGACGAAACGGAGCATTTTCATAGGGCTGGTATGCGCCGTCCTCCTCGCCGTCATCACCTACTTCAACGACATGGTCATGCGGGGGACCTTCCTGGTCGGCAACTATCTCCCCGTGGCCGTTTTCGGCTCGCTGATTCTTTTCCTGCTTGCGGTCAACCCGCTCCTTCGGAAACTCTCGCGTCGCCTTCCGCTTTCCGGTCGCGAGCTGGCCGTCATCATCGCGCTGGTCCTCTTTACTTGCTACCTGCCCGGGCGTGGCTTGCTCCATTTCTTCTCCACCGCCGTCATGCTGCCGCACCACCACCTGCGCACCAAGCCCTCGTGGCAGAACGAGCCGACGGCGCTAACCCATGGCGACGTGCTCAACTGGCAACGCCTGGAACAGGCCCTGGCAAGTGAGGGCGCCGCCCCACCCCTTGCAGCGCTGCAACAAGCCGTACAGGCAGCCATGGAGGAAGACGAGCCCGATGCCCGTCACGAGGGCGAAGAGAACTGGGCCCTTCTTGCTGCACTGAACAGGGTGATTGAGCAGACGGGGCTTGGGCTTCAGCCAGACCTGACTGACGCCCTGACGCTCTCCCCTTACGCACGAGAACTGCTGGGGCGCGACCGGGAACTGCTCACTGACGAGGATCGGCAGACGATCAACCGCGGGGTGGTCGACGCCCTCCTTGCGGACGTGGTCGTGCCGCATCGATTGGGTCCCGTCGCGCGTGCCCCGGCCCGCATGCTGGCAGATGTATCGCGCGACAGCACACGCGTACTCGATGGTTTTGTTACCGGCCTAGCCCAGGGCGAGGCGAAGATTCCCTACTCGGATGTGCCATGGCAGGCGTGGACACGGGCGTTGCTGTTCTGGATGCCCCTGATTGTGACGGTCTGTGCGATGGTCGTGGGGCTCGGCCTGGTCCTTCACCGGCAGTGGGCCACGCACGAGCATCTCCCCTACCCGACCGTCGAGTTTGCCCAATCCCTCCTACCCGACGACGACTCCGGGTGGAGCCCGGTCATGCGCAGCCGGCTCTTCTGGCTTGGGGCCGCCGTGGTGCTGGCGATCCACATGAACAACTATGCCTGCGTCTGGTGGCCGGACAACCTGATTAAGATCAAGACTCAGTTCCAATTCGAGCCGTTGCTCAAGCTATTTCCTGTACTCGAGCGTGGAGGCGCGTGGGGCATCTTTACGCCTGTCATTATCTTCACGGCGGTCGGGTTTGCCTACTTCCTGGCAACAGACGTATCCCTCTCGCTCGGCGTGGCACCCTATCTCTACTGCCTGATTGTGGGCGTCCTGGCCGGCTACGGCGTCACGGTCGGCGGCGGGATGCTGCGCGTCTCGCTGGATTCTTCGTTCTATGCCGGATCCTACTTCGGCATGTTTGCCGTGCTCCTCTATACAGGGCGTCACTATTACCTATCGGCCTTGCGGCGCGGCGTCGGGATGCAGGCGCGAGACGAGATTGAGCCTTCGGCCATATGGGGGGTGCGTCTGTTCCTCGTGACCGCCGTCCTCTTCATATTCCAGCTTCACCTGGTCGGCATGGATTGGCAGCTCTCGCTACTCTACATGTTGGGCATGCTGGTGATCTTCACGGTGATCAGTCGCCTGCTGGCCGAGGCGGGTGTCTTCTTCGTGCACTCCTATTTCTATCCCTGTGCCTTGATCTGGGCGTTTATGGGCGCCCGCGCCGCGGGGCCCAACCAGCTCCTGGTCCTGGCGATGATCTCCGGACTGCTCCTGATTGACCCGCGCGAAGCGATGATGCCTTTTGCCATGTCCGGCATCCACTTGGTCGACTCCGTAAAGCTGCGCATCGGCAAGACGACGGTGTGGGGTATGGTCGCACTCGTCCTCGGATTCGTTATCGCCACGCCCGTGATCATCCATCTCCAGTATCAGCGCGGGGCCATTCTGTCGAGTGATAGCTGGTCCGCGAACGCGGTCCCAACCTTCCCTTACGATGTCAACGTCCAGATGACCCGGCGTCTCGAGGCCCAGGGCGCCCTCGACCGCGCCTACACGGTTTCCGGCTGGGAACGGTTCACTGAGATGGATCCCGACGGCGAGTTTCTGATCGGATTCGCCGCGATGTTTGCGATGGTCATCCTCTTCTCGTTTCTGCGCTACCGCTTCGCCAAGTGGCCGCTGCATCCATTGATCTTTCTTGTGCTCGGCACCTACCAGAGCCGCCACCTCGCCTTCTCGTTCCTGCTGGGCTACTTCATCAAGAGTGCGGTGACCCGGCACGGTGGCGCGGGACTCTACCGTAAGCTGAAGCCATTGATGATCGGTCTGATAGCAGGCGAGATGCTCGCTGCGATCATTCCCGTGGTGATTGGTGCGATTTACTACGCGGTGCAGGGCGAGCCGCCCAAGCCGTTCAGGATTATGCCGGGATAGTTCGAATGTGGAACTCGGAATGCGGAATGCGGAAATTGGAATTCGGGACGTGCAGATGGAACTGTGGATCTGGAGACATTTGGGAATACGGCTGCCGGGGGATTGGGAGATGCTGCAGTATTCGTTGAAGATGGAGTCGGGGCGGTGTGCGTTTGCGGATCGCTACGGGTTCCGGTTTGAAATGACATGGCGCCGCGTGGACGGGCCTCCGGACTTTGACCGGATGCTGTCCGACTACCAGGCGAAGCTTACAGAGGATGGAATGGAGAACGGGCATCGGATCACGAATGCGGGTATTGACGGTCTGAAAGGAACGATGAACGGTGACACCATCACGCGTTTTGGCCGTTATGCCGCCGGCGAATCTTGCCTCGTGGAGCTGGTGTTTCCGTGGCCGGACGGACGAGACAAGGAATTGGAGCGCGAGGTGCTGGAGAGCTTTCAGGAGGTACCTGCCTATGCGGATGGCTGTCGGCGCTGGCGTGCCTTCGGCATGGACGCAAAGGTACCGGCACGCCTGACGCTGGAAGGCTGCCGGGCTGAGCCCGCATTGACGGAATGGTCATTCGTGGACAAGCATCATCGCACAGTCTTGCGCTGCGCCCGACGCGGTATGGTTAAAGAATGGATGAACGAATCGGTGCACAGCTGGCTGGAACGTGAAGTACGGCCCGACGCACGTCCACCGGCGCACTGGCGTCATGAGCAACGGGGCGGCCACGCGGTCGACCGGGTCGAGGGACGGGCCCTGCCGCAGGGATGGCTGCGTCGCAAGCGCCACCTCCAATCCGAGGCGTGGATCTGCCAGGGCGACGGACGCCTGTACAGCTGGATCGCCGAAAATGCAGCCGATATGCCGTCGGAACCGCTACGATGTTGTGGAGAGGGGTAACGGAATGCGGAATGCTCAGTGCCAGGCCAAAGGGCCGTGGATGGAAATGCTGCGTGCCCACGCCATGCAAAACCGGGCGGCACGCGTTGAGCGTGATCCCGGCGGGACGCTATCGGTGTGGGTCGAACAGACCCGTCGTATACGGCCGCCTCTCTCATGGATCGTACGGTTCCGCGGGGAGCGCGCGACGCGCCTAGACCGCATCGGCAGCCGGGTCTGGTCGCTGTGTGATGGACAACGCACGGTTGAAGATGTTGTAACTGCCATCGCCACGCAGTATCGCCTGACGTTTCATGAGAGCCGCGTAGCCGTGACAGGCTACATAAAGACGCTGATTCAGCGCGGTGTACTCGCCATTGAAGTTGCGGAGGAGACGGTGTGAGCCAGGCGACACACAAACAGATCACCTTGGCCGACCAGCCTCGACTGAGCCTGGGGCGGACGGTCCGTATTGCGATCGACGGGGTGCGCTACCGTCTTTTCCGCGCGGCTGTGACCGTATCAGTCATCGCCGTGGCCGTCGCGTTCCTGATGAACATCCTCAGCGAAAGCCTCATCAAGCGCCGTCTTGCTGTCGAGGCCCGGCACGACCTTGCTGCGTTGCGTTCGGTGCATAGCTGGGCCGCACGCCTGACACGTCCCGCCACGCCGGAGGAGATCCTGGCATCAACCGCGGAATCAG
>JAOZSS010000023.1:7383-19485 GCA_029939545.1 Kiritimatiellia bacterium
TTCGCGACCGTTCTCGGCGACGACGACGAACAGCTCCGTTTTGTGAGCCATTCCCGTTCTGCCGCTGCCTACCTCAACTTCTTTGACGACCTCGACTACGACCGGCGCCGCATGCTCATCCATACGACGAGCGGGATCGCGATCTTCCAGTCCCTGCGCGAAGCGGAACGATTCGCCGCCTTTGAATCCCACCTTGCGGAGATGGCCGCCGTGCGGTTCATTACACCCCTCGCCGAGTTCCGCGCCTTCCTGGACGACTGGCCGGCCCGATCGGCCGAGCTACAGCAAATCGTGGCGGCCCAGCGAACGGCCCTCGACAAGCTGAACACTGTGCGCGGAAACCGTACCGTTTTCGATGCGCTGGCAGGGACGGACGGCGCCTTCGCCGCCGCCGCGAGGGATGTCGGCTTCCATCTCGATCCGGACACAGCCAGACGCCTTGCCCAGCAGGCGCAGGCGGTCATCGATACGCAGGTCATCGAGCGGTCGCTCTCGCTACTTGAAAGCCGCCAGCTTCTCGCACAGCATTTTGACCTGCTTCCGGCTGACGTTTCGGCCAACGAACTGTGGCGCTTCTTCGAGAAGCCGCGCCACGCGGCATCCTACCTCGAAACCATTACCCCACTGGACGCCAACCTGGAACGCTATGCCATCGAACGCCTCGTCACGCTGGCCGATGAACGGGGCAGAGAGATCGCCCTCGAACGTGTGGAAAGGCTGACCACGGGGGCCGGCACAGGATGGCTCGGACTGGGTGAGCGGATGGCCTGGCTCCTGATGGTGTCGATGCTGGTCTGTGCCATCGGCATCTCCAACGCCATGCTCATGACCGTGACCGAACGCTTTCGCGAGATTGCCACGATGAAATGCCTAGGGGCCATGGATGGCTTCATCATGCTCCTGTTCGTGATCGAATCCTGTTTCCTTGGCCTGGCCGGCGGCGTTATTGGGTCGGTGCTGGGCGACCTGATCGGCTATGGCCGCATGGCCACCATCTTCGGCATGACTGTTTTCGCCACGGTTCCGGCGGGCGAAGTCCTGACCGCCATGGGTGCCGCCATCGTTGTGGGCGTGGTCCTCGCCGCCGCCGCCGCCGTCTACCCCTCACTGAAAGCCGCCCGCCTGGCGCCCATGGAGGCCATGCGAGTTGAATAAGAATGGGGATGGGGATAAGAATGGGGATGTGCTGATGCCTGAGAAGAAGAGGATTAGGGACGTGGAGGAGATGCCGGGCTATCAGCTTCTCTATCGTCTTGCCTTGCGCATTGAGATGGAGACCCGGGGATTCCCGGCGGACTTCAGATGGCTCCGCAACCAAGTGTTGAGGTCGTCCGGGTCGGTATTCGCCAACATGAGAGAAGGGTTCTACAGCCAGTACAGCACTGAGTACTTGCAGAGCCTATACCGCCGTCGTCGTGAGGCCGAGGAGACTGTAGGTCACACCAAGTACGCTCGCGATGTAGGCGTCGTTCCTGCTGAGACCGCCGATCAACTGGTCGCTGAGTACAAGGATGCATTGGGCCAGACAGCAGGGCTTATCTCAAGTATCGAACGCAAGATTGCCACTAGGGGAAAAGGTAAACCCGCCCGAGTGCGTGAATCTGGCACTAGCCACGGTATCGCCGCAGGGGAGGATCTCGTATGAACCATCCCCATCCCCATTCACTCGACGCGCAGCGTCGGGTGATTATCCGTACGGTCGGACTGATGAAGCAGTACGTTATGAAAGGCGTTACGACCGATGCCTTACGTGGGATCGACGTCGAGATTTATGATGCGGAGTTCATTTCCGTCATGGGTCCATCCGGGTCAGGCAAGAGCACGTTCTTCAATATGATCGGCGCACTGGATCGGCCCACCACCGGACGTGTCTTTATCGACGAGGTCGATGTCGCCCAACTCACGGCCGAGGAGTTGGCCTACGTGCGGTGCCACAAGATCGGCTACATCTTCCAGTCGTACAACCTGGTGCAGTACATGACCGCACTTGAGAATGTCACCACGCCCATGGTCTTCGGCGGCGTGATGCCGGACGAATCACGTCAACGCGGGATGGACCTGCTCGAGCTGGTCGGCCTGGGCAACCGCTGGCACCACCGTCCGCTCGAAATGTCCGGCGGCCAGCAACAGCGCGTCGCCATCGCCCGGTCGCTGGCCAACCAACCAACCGTATTGCTATGTGACGAGCCCACGGCCAATCTCGACTTGAATACGGGACAGGAGATCCTCGACGTCCTGCGTGAACTGAACAAGGACAAGGGCGTCACGGTGATCTGCGCCACGCACGACCACCGCATGATGAATATGTGCGATCGCCTGATGTGGATCAGGGATGGCGAGATCGAGCGTATCGCCCGGCGCGACGAGGTGCATGTGGAAGTGGGAAGCGTAGGGGAGGAATGAGACTCAACAGCCAACACCCAACACCCAACAGCCAACACCCAAGGAGGAAACGCTCTTCCATTGGACGTTGGGCGTTGGATGTTGGGCGTTGGACGTTCAGAACAAATGCCCTGGCGCTCTGTACAGCCCTGGTCGCCCTACCCCTTGCTTCCCCCGCCGTCACCGACTCCTTCCGCTCCGACTGCGAGGCGTTGACGCGGCATCCGCACCGCCTCAGCGGAACCGAAGAAGGCGCCGCCGCGGCGGCCTACATGGCGGAGCGGCTTGAGGCGATCGGGGTTGAGCAGGTCGTGGTTCAGCCTTTCTCTGTGGCCCAAACCGCACCACGCCGCTGCGAGATTCACTTGGAGATATCGGATCGCACCCTTCCCCTGCTCCCCGTTCGCCCCAACGACATTATCCCCCCCACTACCCCGCCCGAGGGGGTGAGCGGACCGCTCGTCGTTCTGGAGTCGGGGTGCATTGATGAGTTCAAAGCGACCGAGGTGCGCGGGGCCATCGTTGTGATGAACTACAATTGCGGTGCCGGCTGGATGCGTGCCTTCCGCTTCGGGGCGCGCGCCGTTGTCTTTGTGCGTTCAGGCACATGCAACGCCGAACATGCGCACTATGTCGAAGTCCCCGCCAACCTGCCCCGCTTCTACTATGACGGAAGTCCGGCCGATCTGCCGGCCGGGGCCAGGGCCACGATCCACAGCGAAGTGCCGTGGCAGGGCGGGACCGGCCGCAACGTGTTTGGGTTCATTCGCGGTTCCGATCCGCGCTTCGACCAGGACCAGGAAGAGATGATCATTGTGGCTGCCGCGCTCGACAGCTTCGGCGAGATTCCTCACCTCTCGCCCGGCGCACGCGGTGGGGCGAACTGCGCGGCGCTGCTCAAACTGGCGGACCGTTTTGTTCAGAGCCGGCCACGTCGCCATGTTCTGATTGCCGCCTTCGACAACCAGGCGCGCCTGCATGACGGGGCGCGCGTGTTCTACCGCGCGCTCGAGACAGATCTCGGCAAACCCGAAGAAGCGCGGATCGAAGGACGGGAGAAGTCACTTCTCGACGAGGAGAGATTCCTCGCCAACATGGACGATCTCCTCGCGCACGAGCAGCCGCTCATCGAGTCGTCGTCTGTCCGCCGCCAGCTCCGCAGTCGGCTGGTCGATCGGGCCGCTGAACATGCCGCGATCATCGCCGATTCGCTGTTCAAGCTCCGTGACGAGGCGCATGACCTGCGCAAACTCGACCCCATACCCCCGGCCGAGCAGGCGCGGATCGACACGATCGACACCGAGATCGGCGACACGTGGTTGCCTCGGAAGGATGCGTGGAACGCCCTGCGGCGCGCCCTGGGCCGTGATGAAACGACGGACCTGCCCCCGGAGGTCGAGGAGCGGTTGCTTCGCATTACAGACGAGGTCCGCGACAACATCACGCTCCGCGCCGAGGAGCTCATTCGTGAGCGCGCGACGCTTGAAGCCGACAAGACTATCCGTGAGAGGATCGGAAACCTCTGGATTGCGCTCCATATTTCTCTCGCACTTGGCGACACGACCCCGCATTGGGGTGTCATCATTGGCGGCGACTCGTCCATGCGTTCGTTTAATGACAATCCCGGTCTGTACGGAAAGGTTCAGGGCGTGTTTCGCCGGGCACATCAGAGCCTTATCGCCTCCGGGACTTCAGTGTCCCGTTTTCTGGTCGAGTCGGTTGACCAGTCCCTCCCCCTGACCCGCGTGCTGTGGGCCTCGCCCGGACTGGTGCACAGCGGGGAGATGGCCGGGCTATTCGGCATCTACAATGTCGTCATAGGAACGGCCCATGAACGCCTTCCCTTCGAAGGCACCCCGGATGACAGACTGGAGAACCTTGACCTCAACCGGATTGAGCAACAGACAGACGAGATCGCGACGATGCTCAACTCCGTGGCAACCCTGGCCGCAGGCAGTGGCGAGGAGCCCGAAACGCCCCGTATTGCCGTCGACGGCACGAACCAGGAACGCGCCCCGTCGTTTAACAAACTCGGCTCCGTGGCAGATCAGCCCGGTCTCTCTCTACGTCGCGGCATCATTGCCAGTCGCGACTACTCACCCTCCGGATTCAGTGACCGCATCCCTACCGGCCCCACCGTAATGGGCATGCTGCAAGGTTCATCCGTACCCAACACGCGTATGGCCGGTGCCGTTGTGCACGTGTCCCTGATGCGGCCGTGGTCGCTATCGTACCGAGCCGTCAAGATTCCGGCATTCGACGATTTTCGCATCAAGTGGACCAACCAGAACGGGCTCTATGAACTGGGTCCGATCAGCGGACTCAATGATGACTGGCGCGTGCGCGGATTCGCCGCTGTGTTTGACGAACGTGGTGGGGTGCGGTCGGTCACGGACGCTACCTCGTACGAGAACGTCCGCTACCGCCTCAACGTCTTCCGCTGCCAGTCCGGCTACGCGGTGCTTCCGCCCCAGCAGCGTCATTTCCGGGCGGCGGGTGATACGGTGAAAATCATGGCGTCGCGGGCGGATGCGGTTTTGGATTCCAAGAAGTCCTTCAGCACCTTGGCCGACGGGGTCCTCGCCTGGTACATGGATGAGCGACGCAAAGGCGTCAAGCTATTCGGTCTGCGCAACATCGTGGGTCTCAACAGCGGCCCTGTTGGTGACCACCGCCGTGCCGCGGATGAGGATGGAACCGGCAGCGGATTCCCGGCCGACACAGCGTGGGCAGACCTGTCCCCGGTCGCCCAGTCCGCCGCCGACCTGTGGCGACTGAATGATGCGCGCGTGGAGGTGTTGCGCCGCAAAGACATCCTCGACAGCTCCCTGTCCGAACTGCACGGCCGTGCCGAGGATCTTCTGATTGCCGCCGAGACGGAGCCGTCACCGCTGCGCCGAAACGCGCTGAACACCAGCGCCTTCTGGTCCTCGCGCACCGCCTACAACAAGGCCCTGGGGGTGCTGAACGACATCGTCGTTGCCGTGCTCATCCTGCTGGGGCTGTCGGTTCCGTTCTCCTTTGCGATGGAGCGCGTCATCATCGGCGCCACGACCATTTACCGGCAGTTGATCTGGTTCGTGGTCTTTTTCGCGCTCACCTTCCTCACGCTCTACTTCTCGCACCCGGCGTTTGCGATTGCCAATACGCCGATCATTATTTTCCTGGGCTTTGCTATCGTCGTGATGTCGGTCCTCGTGATCGGCATCATCATGCGTAAGTTCGAGGCCGAGTTGAAAGCGATGCAGGGCATGCGGTCGACCGTTCATGCCGCGGATGTCTCCCGGCTCAGTACGTTCCTTGCGGCCATGCAGATGGGTATCTCCACCATGCGCCGGCGGCCGCTCCGTACGGCGCTCACGGCAACTACGATCGTGTTGCTCACGTTCACAATCCTCTGCTTCGCCTCGTTCAGTACGCAGTCGGGCATCGTGAAGCTGTTCTCGGCACCCAAGCCCGATTATGTCGGGGCCTGGATACACGATGTGAACTGGCAGTCGATGAGTGAAGACATCCTGGAGGTGCTGGAGGGCCGCTGGGGCGACGAGGCCCGCATTCATCCGCGTTATTGGGTCTCCCGGCAGAGCACCGACCAGGCCGGAGTCGTGCTGGCGCGCGAGGACGGCAGCCGCCCCGCCACGGTCAGCGGGCTGCTGGGACTGACCACCGCCGAGCTGGATGAGCGTCCCGACCTGGCCGCGCTCTTTGGATCCGGCCTCGATGATCACGTATTGCTCAGTGAAGGCGTCGCACGCATTCTGGGGGTCACCGTCGGCGAGACCATGCGCGTAGGCGGGATACCGCTCACGATCGGCGCCCTGCTCGATCCCGCCATGGTCGAGAACCTGGCCGACATGGATGGCTATGCCGTGCTCCCCGTGGACTTCGCACAGGAGACATCAACGACGCAGCAGGAGACCCAGTCGGCTGATGAACAGCTCTCGGCGGAGCGGGCATGGACCAGCCTCAGCGCCGACAACGTGGTCATCGTCGAGGCCGCAACGGCACGGCGGCTCGGGGCACAACTCTACGGGGTCACCCTCTATACGGACACCGACTCCGACGCGGTAAGCATCACCGAGGACCTCGCCCGCATGCTGCCCTTTCCCATCCTCGGAACGCGTCCGGAAGGCGTGTTCCGTCACGTGCTGGGCACCGTCCTCGCCGCCAGTGGCGTCGGCGACCTCTTCTTCCCCATTCTACTGGGCGGCCTGGTGATTTTCGGCACGATGCTCGGATCCGTTTCGGACCGTGAGCGCGAGATCTACACCTTCAGCGCGCTCGGTCTTGCTCCGCGCCACGTGGCCACCCTCTTCTTTGCCGAGGCCATTGTCTACTCCCTGATCGGCGGTTTGGGCGGCTACCTGCTCGCGCAGGCCAGCGTCAAGGTCCTGTCCGTGCTGGCACAGCACGGCTGGGTCGCCGTCCCGGAGATGAACATGACCTCCACCAACACGATTGTGACGATTCTCATTGTCATGGCCACTGTGCTTGTTTCCGCCATCTATCCGGCCCGCAAGGCGGCGAGTTCTGCCAACCCGGGCCTGATGCGGGTCTGGAAGCCACCCGCCCCTGAAGGAGATCTGCTGGACATGGTTTTCCCGTTCACCGTGTCCGAATACGACATCACGGGCGTGGTCAGTTTTCTGAAGGAGCATTTCGACAACCACAGCGACACAGGGCTCGGGCAGTTCATGGCCACGAACCCACGCTTGGTACGCGAGGAAAGCGGCATGCTGGGACTCGATTCCGAGCTGGCGCTTGCCCCGTTTGACCTGGGTGTGAGCCAGGCCTTCCGGCTGCGAAGTTCCCCCAGCGGGATTCCAGGAATCGACGAGGTACGGATCACGCTCGGTCGTCGCTCCGGCCAGCCCAAGGACTGGGTACGGCTCAACAAGGTCTTTCTCGATGATCTGCGCCAGCAGTTCCTGATCTGGCGTTCGATCCCGTCCGAAACCATGGAGATGTACCGCGAACGCACCCTCGTGACGATGGGGAACGGTAATGGCTAAACGCGTAGACAAAGAACTTGAGCAATTTCGACAGGTCATGGAGGTCCCCTCGACCTTTGAGGAGGGCTTTAGCTGGTCGTCGCTGGTGGGCGCGATTTTTGTAGCCTTCCTGATGGTACCGGGCGCCATCTACATGGGCCTGCTGGCCGGGAAGATGGAGGTGGGCGCCGCCGCGCAGTGGGTGACGGTGATTCTCTTTATCGAGATCGCCAAGCGCGCACACCGCAGCCTTAACAAGTCGGAGATCTTCGTCCTCTTCTTCATGGCCGCCGCCGCCATGGGCATGCCGTTCTCCGGACTGCTCTGGAACCAGTTCTTTATCAACAGCGACGCTGCCGCCGCGACCGGCATTGCCGACCAGCTCCCACGCTGGTATGCGCCGGCCCGTGACTCGGTCAGCTACGCCGACCGGACCTTCTTCCATCTCGACTGGCTTCCGGTGATTGGCATGGTCATCTTCGGCTCCTTCTTCGGCGAGCTGGCAAGCATGGTGCTGGGCTACGGGCTGTTTCGCCTGGCCAGCGATATCGAGAAGCTCCCCTTCCCCATGGCGCCTGTCGGGGCCCAGGGCATCATGGCCATGGCCGAAGACATTGATGCCAAGGGGCGGAAGGACGCGGAAGACTCCTGGCGCTGGCGCGTGTTTGCGATCGGCGGCGCCCTCGGCCTTGTGTTCGGGGCCATCTACCTGCTGCTCCCCACGCTCAGCGGCGCACTGACGAACGAGTCGATCCAGATCTTCCCCATTCCGTTCTCCGACTTCACCCAGAAAACCGGACGCTACTTGCCGGCCTTTGCCACCGGCATGGCGTGGGACTTCGGCAATCTCATCACCGGGATGGTGATGCCCTTCTTCGGCATGGTGGGGAGTTTCATTGGGCTCCTCGTGACGCTGGTGGCCAACCCCCTGCTCTACAAGTTTGAGATTCTGCACAACTGGAAATTCGGCGACGACACGATCCAGACCCTCTTCAAGAACAACGTGGACTTCTACTTCAGCTTTCAGATCGGCATTGCGGTTGCCATTGCCATCGTCGGCATCTGGCAGGTCGTGCGCAGCGTACGCAAAGCCCGTGCCGAAGCGCAGCACAAAGGGCAGCGTGACACGTCCGGCTTCACGCCGCCACAGGGACGCGGCGACATCAAGTTCTGGATGGTCCTGCTCTGCTACCTGGTCGTCACGGTGACCTACATCACCGCATCGGCCCTGCTCCTGCGTTGGCACCACGGCACGTGGCACCCCGAGGGGGTGGGGCGCGCGAACGACATCCGCAACGTGATCCTCGTGCTCCTTTTCCTCGGCTTCGTCTACACCCCGCTGATCAGCTACGTAACCGCCCGCCTGGAAGGCATGGTCGGCCAGGTCGTGGAAATCCCCATGATCCGCGAGGCCACGTTGATTCTCAGTGGCTATCGAGGCGTGGCCTGCTGGTTCCTCCCCATGCCGTTGGCGAACTATGGACAGATGACCGTCTTCTACCGACAATGCGAACTGACCGGCACGCGCTTCCCCAGCATATGGAAGACCAAGCTCGTCCTCTACCCCATCATCCTGGTCAGTTCCATTTTCTTCATGAATTTCATCTGGGGTCTCGACAAGGTGCCGTCCAGTGCCTACCCGTATGCGGAGAAGATGTGGGAGCTGAATGCCCTCAACCAGAGCATTGTGTTTACGTCCACCATGGGTGAGTACTCCATGTTCGAGCAGGCCTTCAACTGGATCTACCTGGGCATCGGCAGCCTGTTCGGGCTCGTGCTCTTTCTCACCATGTGGACGATTGGTGCGCCCATCATGTTGACCTATGGGGTGGTACGCGGACTCGGGCAGAGCATGCCGCACGCGATCATTCCGCAGTTCATTGGCGCCCTGATCGGACGCTACTATTTCCAGAAGCGACTGGGGCTAAAATGGCGCCAGTACATTCCCGTCGTCGCGGCCGGGTTTGCCTGCGGCATGGGATTGATTACGACGGTGGGGGTTGGGATTACGTTTTTGAACAAGGCGGTCATTTCGCTGCCGTACTAATGAATAGACTAATGAATCCGCAAAAGCAGACACGGTCATTTCGAGCGAAGCGAGAAATCTCGTATACGCTGATGGTCAAGGAGATCCCTCGCTCCGCTCGGGATGACAGCCACAACCCAATCGCAGTCCGGAGATCCAACTAATGCCCGAAACGCTGATTCAGATCAGAGACGTCTGCAAGGTGTTCACCCGCGGCAAGACCGAGGTGCATGCGCTGAAAGATATCTGCCTGGATGTCCACCGTGGCGAGTACCTCTCGATCATGGGGCCGTCCGGATCCGGCAAAAGCACGCTCTTCAACATGATCGGCGCACTGGATCGTCCGACCAGCGGGTCGGTGGACGTCGCCGGACTACGCCTCGACAGCCTCACCCGCCGCCAGCTGGCGCATTTCCGCGGCAACTACATCGGCTATGTCTTCCAGGCCTATAACCTGCTGCCGGCCTATGACGCCACGACCAACTGTGCCTTGCCGTTGCTGTTCTCGGGCGTCAACCCGCGTGAGGCGCGCCGACAAGCCCAAACCGTACTGGAACGTGTTGGCCTGGGGCACCGTCTCGATCACCGCCCCGACGAGATGTCAGGCGGCCAGCAGCAGCGTGTGGCCGTAGCCCGCGCCTTGGCCAATGATCCAGCCATTATCCTGGCCGACGAACCCACGGCCAATCTGGACCTGCAGACCGGCGAGGAAATCATCGACTTGCTTGCCGGCCTCTGTCGCGAGTATGGTGTCACGGTTATCAGCGCCACCCACGACCACAAGATGCTGGACCGTTCCGATCGTGTGCTCTGGATCAAGGACGGCGGAGTCGACCGGCTGGAGCGCCGCGAAGACCTCACTATCCGCGTCGGCACGGTGGGTTAAAAAGGAGTTCCTGGACATGCCCGAGATTGATGAACTGTGCAAGGTACTGGTCGAACAAGGTGGCAGCGACCTGCATCTGTCGGCGGGACGCCCACCGATCCTGCGTTGCGATGGGGAAATAAGGCGCACCGAACTTCCGGTTCTGACGGACGCGGATATCCAGCGAATCCTCACGGAGATCATGCCGGAGCGCAACCGCAACGAGCTCCGCGAGAACAACGATACGGATTTCGCCTACGAGATCCCCAACTTCGTACGCATGCGTGCGAATGCACGCCGCGACCGCTACGGCGTGGGGGGCACCCTGCGCGTTATTCCCACCACCGTCATCACGGCCGATCAACTGAGTCTTCCCAAGGGCATCCGTGACCTATGCTACCTCTCCAAGGGCCTGGTGGTGGTCACAGGTCCCACCGGTAGCGGTAAGAGTACGACGCTCGCGGCGTTGATTGACCTGATCAATGCGACGCGTAACGACCACATCATCACGATTGAGGACCCGATCGAGTTCGTCCACCATGACCAGAAGTGCCTGATCACACAGCGCGAGGTCCACACGCACACCAACAGCTTTGCCTCCGCGCTGCGCGCCGCGCTGCGACAGGACCCCGACATCGTGCTTGTGGGCGAGATGCGCGACATGGAGACAGTCGAGATCGCCATTGAGACCGCCGAGACCGGTCACCTCGTCTTCGGCACGCTCCACACGAACAGTGCCATCAGCACCGTCAGCCGTATCATCGACACGTTTCCGGCCAATCGACAGTCACAGATACGCTCCATGCTGGCCTCATCCCTGAAAGCAGCGGTCTGCCAGACGCTCTGTCGCCGCAAGGGCGGCGGCCTGGTAGCGGCCATGGAGATCCTCCTGGTCGACAGCGGTATCGCCTCCCTTATTCGGGATGGCAAGACCCACCAGGTGGAATCCGCTATGCAGGTGGGCGGCGGCAAAGGGATGATGCTCATGAACGAAGCCCTGAGCAAGCTGGTCCTGGAGGACCTCGTCGAGCCAGACGAAGCCTACATAAAGAGCATCGACAAGGGAGACCTCGTCAATCGGCTGCGCCGCCTGAACCTGCCCCTCCCATCGGCGGTGAGCGAGGCATAAGATTCGGCGGCTGCGGACGACTCCGACGGGCCTTGGAGATCGAGAAAAAACTGTCATACCAGCGAAAATGGGACTTGTGCCCCAGAGAATTCCCGCCATAATCGAGTCACGGTTAGCAACGCTGTGCCCCATGGGGCGATAAAGAGACCGAGAGGTCGTACAAACCAATAAACAGGAGGGTTCCAATGACGAAGAGCCAGACACTTGCATGCCTCGCAGAGAAGACCGGGCTGACGAAAGCCCAGTGCGGACAGTTCCTCGAAGAACTGGCCGGGCTGGCTTACGCGGAAGCTAAGAATGGATTCACCATTCCGGGGCTCGGGAAGCTCGTACTCGTAAACCGCAAAGCACGCATGGGCCGTAACCCGGCCACGGGCGAGGCGATCAGCATTCCGGCCAAGACGGTTGTGAAGTTCCGTATGGCCAAGGTTTGCAAAGAGTCCGTTCTTTCCGCCTAAGCATTGCGTAAGGGTTCAAGATGGGGCCGTATGATTGACAACAGTCGTACGGCCTCTTTCCTTTTTGGGTCTTCCGAAGAATCTGTGGGTAGAAATGGGGAATATACTGCCCGGCAGGCAAGATCTTTTCGATGACTAAGCATTTGGTCTAAGGGTACTCGAGTAAGGGCAGAGACTAAGTGTTTCGACTAAGGGTTTCCATGACTCTCCAAGTTTTGGCAGCGGGAGGAGCTAACCGCCCACCCCGTTTC
>JAOZSS010000168.1 GCA_029939545.1 Kiritimatiellia bacterium
CTCATCCGACCTCTGGCTTCCGACCTCCGACATCCGCGGCGATTCGTCGCCGCTGGGTTCTAGGGCGTGGATTTGCCACGGTAAGACATTCATAGTAAACTCATTACATTGCAGAGGGCTGTTCTCCAAGGTGTGCGAAGGGGCGGCTACAGCACGGCCTTCGTGCCGCCGCCACGGAATCGAAGTCACGGTTTGCCACTACCCGGCCGGAGCCTCAAAATGGAATCCGATAGAACACCGGCTCTTCAGCTTCATCAGCCTCGAGTGGGCTGGCGTCAAGGGAGGGGAGACGGCTCGCATCTTCTGTGTTGGCAAATAGCCAGCAGGTCATCCTGAAACTCATTCGCACCTTTTGCTGTTACACTGTTCACTGTCACACTGTTTTGTGCGATAAGACGACATACAGAAGTCAAATCCATTCCTGTACCTATAGCGTTGCAGCAGGAAAAGCATGAAATATGCGGTCTAGTCCAAACGACTCACCTCGTGATTCTATTTCTCCCGCGCGAAGGGCCAAGCCATGATGCCACCTTCCATGACTTTCACATCGGTCCAGCCGTGGGCTTCGAGCAGGCAGGCCGCTTCGTAGCCGCGCAGAGAGATCTTGCAGAAGCAGATGATCTCTTTGTCCTTATCCTTGGGAAGCTCATCCATGCGTTTGCGTAGTGCGCCGAGAGGAATCAGTACCTCGCCAATACCCAGACGCATGGTCTCGTATTCGTCCGCGCCGCGGGTATCGAGGATGTAGATATCCTCCTCGGCATCCACCTTCGCCTTCATATCGCGGCAGGAGATGCCTGCCATGCGCTTGGTCATCTTGTTCTCCAGCACATGCGAGGTGGAGATGACGTTGTCGACGGCCGGCGAGAAAGGTGGTGCGTAGGGCAGGTCGGCGACGGTCAGATCATCAATCGTCAGTCCGCCTTGCAGAGCCATGGCGGCGGTCGCGATGCGCTTGCTGACATCGCCGGGGCCGACGCATTGTACGCCCAACAACTTGCCCGTCGCTTTGTCGGCCACCATCTTCATCACCAGCAGCTTCGCACCCATGAATCCCGGTTTGTCAGGGGCTGCGGTGATGACGCTGACGGTGTCGAATCCGGCTGCCTGCGCATTTCGCTCCGAAAGGCCTGTGGCACCAGCGCCGTAGTCGAAGACCTTGCAGATACCGGTCTGGAATGTGCCCGGGAATGTGACGGTCGGGCCGTTGATCAGATTCTGCCCCACGACACGCCCTTCCAGGTTGGCCAGATCGCCGTAGGGCGCATGAACCCTCTGCCCTGTTATCCGGTTTAGAATCTCAATGCAGTCGCCTGCGGCATAGATATCGGGATCGGAGGTTTGCAGGAATTCGTTGACAGTGATGCCGCCGCATTTGCCGACCGCAAGCCCGGATTCCGAGGCCAGTTTCGCGTTCGGGCATACGCCCGTAGCGACGACCGCCAGATCACATGGCAGTTCCGTTCCGTTCTTCAATTTTACACCCGTAAGTGTGCCGTCTTCCCCCAGGAATTCAGAAACCGGATTGTCGGTGATGATGTGGGCACCTTTCGCCCGCATGTGGTTCTCCACCAGCTTCGCCACTTCCCAGTCCAGGAACATGAGAACCTGCGGAAGCATCTCGACGACCGTGATTTCGATACTGGCCAGGTGCAGTGCTTCGCAGGTCTCCACACCGATCAAGCCGCCGCCAACAACCACGGCCTTCTTGATCATACCATCATCCCGAATTTGGCGCAGGTAATCGGCATCACGCATCGATTGCAGCGTGGTGATGCCATCAAGGTCGGTTCCCGGCACAGGAGGCATCAGGGGCGTGGCCCCAGTGGCGAGGACCAGCTTGTCATACGGGTGTTCCGTTGTTTCTCCCGTATCGACACGCTTTGCCGTCACGCGCTTGTTCGCTCTGTCAATGGCCACCACTTCCGTGTCGGTGATCGCGTCTATGCCCTTTGCGTTGAGAAAGAACTTAGGATCACGCACAACACCTGTCGGCGTGCATAGCAGTTGGTTGCGGTTGTCAAAGAATCCACCCACATAGTAGGGATACCCGCACGAGGCCATGGACAGGTCCGGTGACTTCTGGATGATCGTGACTTCCGCATGCTGATCCATGCGCCGCGCCTTGGCTGCAGCCTTGGGCCCTGCCGCCGACCCCCCAATAACAATAATACGCTTCGCTTTACTCATGGTTTCTCCACTTCATGTGTATTAGTCAATTCTCAGAACATCGTGAATATGGGACTCGAGACACTTGAAGAGTCGCAGGAACTCGCGGTTTCGCAGAGAGCAGTACTTCACGTTTCCCTGCCGCCGCATACTGATGAGCCCTTGCGAGCGCAGAATGGTCAGTTGGGCAGACATGACGGATTGACTGCATTTCAGTTCAGAATACAGCTCCGTCACCGTCCTCTCGCCGTCTGCCAACAGCTCAATAGCACCCAGCCGAAGCGGATGTGCCATAGCCTTCAGGACCAGTGCCGATGCGTCTCTCTCTTTCGGTGTCATATGCCTCCATAACTGCAATCCCCTTACTTATACATCTAAATATCCCTATATGGCAATGTTAAAATCTTGAGCGATGGGGGTCATCCATTCTGACCCTGTTGTAGTGCGGCACCGCGTGCGGCTCTTCCCAAATACACTCTCCGCCCTTGCCCGTCGGGCACCGATCTGGATACTGTAATACGTTCTGCAGCACCCCACAGATCCAAGGCTATAGCGCTCACCGGAACTGAGCCCGTGCTGGTCATGTAGAGAGTGCCGTTGATCGGCAGCATGTGGCGGTGCTGTTTCTCTTTCCAAGTAGCTGTCTTTGTTCCAAGTAGAACAGCAGCTTGTGAGGGAGGCTGAGAGCATACTTCTGAATATCGCCCATGCCAGCAGTTCGTGGTCGCCCAAAGAACGGGTCGTTTATCTGGGACATGCCAATGGTTCAGCACTTGAATGCGCGGCATGCCTTGATGTATTTGTTGCCAGGATGCGCCTGACCTCAAGTGATGTTCGGCCAGGTAAGAGCCTGCTCAGAGAGATCGTGAGCATGCTTATTGCCATGAAAACAACAGCGGCAAACAGAGTGCGTGAAGAGCATTTTAGCGAGACGGGGTGGGCGGTTAGCTCCTCCCGTTTCCCCATTTCTACCCACAGATTCTTCGGAAGACCCTGGAAAGAAGGATCTGGTCTACTCCGGTCCGCTCTACAAGAGCCACGCCATCGAAGACGGCACCCTCCGCGTCCGTTTCGATCTGGTCGGCAGCGGGCTGATGGTCGGCAAGAAAGAAGGTCTCGCGCCCACGATCGAAGACACCGGCAACACGCTCAAGCGTTTCGCAATTGCAGGCAAAGACCAGCAGTGGCACTGGGCCGATGCGGTGATTGACGGCGACAGCGTGGTGCTTTCCAGCCCCAGCGTCTCCGCCCCTGTAGCCGTGCGCTACGCCTTCTGCATGAATCCCGAAGGCTCCAATCTCTACAACCGCGAAGGTCTACCCGCCTCACCGTTCAGGACGGACAACCGGTAGTAGTATCGGGCGCAGAGCGTCAGTGACGCTGCTGCATCCGCTTCACGGTCCAGAGATCGGAGATCGCCTGGGCCAGGCGGCCCAGATTCGTGTACTTGCTCTCTCCCGCGGGCCGGGCGCGGTGGTTGACCGCCACCTGCCTAATCCTTGCGCCCTGCATCAGGAGCAGTGCGGGAATAAAGCGGTGCATGCCAGGCGTATCCATCGGCAGGGCATCCAGAAACTCACGTTTGATGGCTTTCAGGCTGCAGCCGGTATCCCTGATGCCGTCGTGCAGCACCCAGCGGCGCACCGCATTCGCCATGCGCCCGGCCGCGCGCTTGCTCCAGGCGTCACACCGCGCCGCCCTGTAGCCGCAACACACATCACAGTCGGCACCCAGTGCGGCCAGCAAGGCGGGGATGTCATGCGGATCGTTCTGCCCGTCGCCATCCATCAACACGGCAACCGGTCCCCTGCATTCACGAAACCCCACGCCGAAAGCGGCGCTCTGTCCCGCGTTGGGAGTGAGCGCGTACACGTGCAGGGCTGGATAGCGCGAGCGCAGGCGCGCCAGGACGTCCGCTGTCTCATCGGTCGAGCCGTCATCAACCACGATAACCTCATGCGGACGCGCCATACCTTCCAGCACACCCACCGCCTCTTCGACCACGGCACCGATGCACGCGGCCTCGTTATAGACGGGGATCACCAATGAAATATCGGGCTGACTATTGGTCATAAGAAATCACCGGAACTCGCTCACGCACTCTCAGGATCAGAACAGGAGAGGCTAACGCATCGGGCACAGCAGGACAAGTTTCGAGACCGAGTACGCCTCAACGATCGTGTTCCTCACGCTTCAGTGCGCAAGTACTGATAGCGTGCAAGATTGTGCGGGGTTCCCTATTTTATGACTTTGGGTCCTCCGCAGAATCTGGTGCGCCAAGCAAAGCTTGGCTGTTTCTAACTGAATGAAAGGAGTCAGTCATGTGAATTGATCGTTGCACATGAAGCCAACCCAGCGGTGATCGGGGGTAACCCCGGCGTCGAAGCCTGGGAAGGCGAACGCGTGAGCCGTAGCGCAAGCGAACTCGAATCGACCGCGTTACGCAAGTCGAGGGTGACCAGTCTTCCAGATGTGCTGAAGCCAGCACTTGCCGGGAAGAAATGATCGAATGCACCGGCAAGGCCCTCCGGGGTGAAAGGAGACAGCGCACGCGGAAAGAACAGCCAGGAACGTGGGAGACCCGCCGCGATGTCGGGCAAGCCGACAAGCCCATGTGGGAAGCAATAACCTCGGGGGTGGTCGCGTACGGGTCGAAGGTGATGTTCGCTTCGGGTTCTAGTGTCTCGTCTTCAGGTACGTTGACAGATCACGATAGTAGTTCTCGTGTGGGCCGATCATGATCAACTCAAGCGAATCAGTGTCAGCCATCCGGTAGGAGAGGAGATACTGTGTTGCGTGGATCTTCAACTTGTGGACGAAGACTCCACGGACCTCGCCTCGCTTCTCCTGTCCGATGGGATGGATCCTTGGCGATTTTCCGGACCTGCCGGTCCAGAACTGCCTTCTCTTGTTTTCGGAAGCGCAGGACTCTCTTCTCAAAGGTGCGGGATTGGATAATTCGCATGGCACATCACCCAAACTGGTATGCGGAGGACTCGCCCTGGTCCAGCTCTTCAACCCCGATCAGGATGTCCTTGATCACACGTTAGGTCAGCTCGGGATTGTCTTCCGCACTCTTTCCGACCCTTGCCCAGTGCTCGATCTGGCCGGTTACGGAACGGTTGTCTACGGCGCTGATGAGGCGCGCCTCACGCACGAGATTCTCTGAAACTCGAACTGCGGTTGTCATTGTATCACCTCCATCTATTACGATGAGACAATAACACAACGGTATGCTGCATTAGGCAACACTGTTTTCTTCTCTTCACATAGCAACGCCGCGAGGCACCGGACAGGGGAAGACGCGCTCGGCGCGGCAATCCGTGGATTTATCAACTATCTGAGAAAATACGAGAAGGGCAAGGGCGACA
>JAOZSS010000169.1 GCA_029939545.1 Kiritimatiellia bacterium
ACCTATGCGGAAGTCCAGCGTAAGCGGTTTCGCCCACGAGCAGTGATTGACTCAATAGAGTGAATAGCCGAAGGTTTGAGTTATGGGTAACCAAGGGGTGAATCTGAGCAATCGCGGGCCTCTACAGCTCGTGGCGGTGGCTGGCACCGTCTTGCTTGTCGGGATTGCGCTCTGGCTGTTGGCGTTGAGTTTCGCGGTTCACATCACTCCGGACGCGTCGATCTACCTCCTGCACGCCCGCACATTCACCGAAACCTTGAACCGGTTCACCCTTTCTCACGACTCCAAGGGCATCATGCTGATGTTCCTGCTGGCGCTGCCGGTGAAGTGTCTCGGCGCCACGATGGCCGCGGGTGCACTGGCCCAGGCGGTGGCTTACCTCGTTGCGGCGGGTGTCATCATCTGGCTCATGCGTCGGCAGGTAGGTGCGGCTATTGCGTTGGCTGCGCTCTGGATGATTGTCGCTTTTTCGCCGCTCATGTGGGGCGGACGGGTCAGGCCGGAGGATTTCGGGATCGCATTCATCATGCTCGCGCTGCTCGGCGCATCCCGTGATTCGCGGTGGGGCATCGTGCTCTGCGGCGCCATGGCGGCGATGGGGTGCTTCACCAAGACCTCGCTCCTTCTCTCGCCCCTGCTGGTTGGTATCGCGGGCTGCCTGGTGGGGCCTCGCGGCCGGGAACGCGGGACCAGGCTACTGTTGCTCGCGGTCGGCTTCGCGGCCGTAGCGGTGGTCGTGTTGGCGTGGATCGTCCTGTTGGACGATGCCGGCCAGTGGTTCCGACAGACACTGCAATGGCCATCCGAGTATAAGCGCGCTGTCGACAAAGCAGGACTGTCACGAGTGAGCGTCGGCAACCTGCTTGCACTCCTGCAGGTGGGACGACTCCAGTGGCTCTTTGTCGGCACCGTCTCCGGGCTGTTCTATGGATGGAAGCGCGGTGCCGGCCGCCTGGTCGTGCTCCTGGCCGTGCTGTTGTTCGCCGAGTGCTTGCGCGTGGTGGTTGAAGGTGAGCCCTGGCACTATGCCGTGGCCGGTATGCTGCCGCCGATGGTGTTGGGCGCTGCGCTCTGCGGCTTGCAACGTGATGGCCGGATGAGCATGCGCGGAGTGGGGGTGGTGCTGATCCTGCTCAGTCCGGTGCTTGCGGCCACGCTGCCCGATGCCGCCCACGCAACACGCCTGCGCCTGGTGGAAGATACGAAAGCGCCGCTCGAAGTACTCGCCGAATTCATGGCGCCGCACTACCGCGCCGGGGAGCAGATCATGGTCAGCGGCCAGGACTACCAGGTGCTCTTGCACCTGGATGCCCCGCGCCCGTATCCCGTGCTCCCGCTCCACCTGCACGCCGTCTCAAGGGAAGAGCGTGAGGCGACGGTACGCCATTTCCTGCAACGCCCTCCCGAGTGGATCATCGACAGTCGGCCGGTCACCAGCCCCGTTCCGTTCCGCTCTGTCGGGCACCCCGACGCCCTGACCTACGCCTACGTTTCCATCGACGAGTCGGAGTGGGAGAAACCCCGCACCGGCCTCAGCCCGGGAGCGCGCTACCCCACCCGGCGCCCGGCGGCAAACCTCCCCTGCAAGCTCCTGCGGGAGTTCCCTTATCACCTGGTCGTCGATACAGGACTGCACCAAGCCTGGCGACTCTCGACCGTCCCCTGATCACTCCGTGGGCGGCTGCGATCCGCCCGCCGCCGGTGCGGTCATCTGCTGCTGCATCTTCTGCATCTGGATCGCCAGGGCCGCCTGCCCGATACGGGCCAGGAGGTCGGCGGGGATATTCAAACTCCACTGCACCAGCCCGCCGCTGTTGTGGCCGGCCGATGTGATGGGAGGCGCGCCCTGCAAGGTCGTGATGATCTTGTCGAACGGCACCGGGTTGCCCGGCATCTCCGGCATTATCGAGGTGACGAATTCCATGTAGCGGCCGATGTCCACGTCGCCGTAGTAGAATCCGCCAGCGGGAAAGACCGTGCGTGCCACCAGCGGAGAGGCGCCCGCAGCCCCCTTGATGCGGTCGATCATGGATTCAATAGAGGTGTCGCCCATCGCATAGGCCATCAGTCCGTTCAGAATGGCCACCTCGTACTTCATGTTCGTCAGGTTCATCGCCTCCATCTGCTGGCGCTGTATCGCCGGCATCTGGTCCAGTGAGATCTTTGCTCTGAACTGGTGGATATCCACACCCTTGTGCTGGCGCACCTTCTCCTTGAATTCGAGCGACATCGGCATACCCATGCTTTCATAGAAATCGAGGAAGCCGGTCGCCTTCATGTCAGCCTGCATGTTCCGGAGCAGATCGAGGGCGGCCTTCTCGTCGGCAACCTCCATCACGTAGTCCATGTTCAGCCCGGGGGATGTGCCGCCCAGGACGCTCTCCGATACGGAGCCTTTGCAGATGGCCATGCATTTCTGCATGTACGCGCTCATGTGCTGCACGCTGTCGGTTTCCAGCGCCATCTCGCTGATGAGTTGTTCGGTCTCGGCCAGGAAGAACGCCGACAGAGCCTCCGTGTTCTCGATCAGGAAATCGAGCATGAAGGCCGCCGATCCGGCCGTCCCCGTTTGGACCTTGGGGTTCCACCGGTTCTTCTTGGGGGCGTTGACCAGCGTAGCCAGGCGGCTGCCCGCGGCGGGTTCGATGACCTGGTCGATCTGGAGCGACCCGTCGGCGGGCGTAATGACGATCTCCATGGCGTCGACCTGGTTTAGAAACGAAAGTAGGACGCGCATCTCGCCTTCAAGGATCTTCACGGTGCCCTGCGGGGACGGGGTGGCAGTCTGCCCCTGTATCTGGGCTTGGAGCTGCAGGCCCTTGTCCATGGTGCTCGTCATCATCTGGAACAAGCCTTGGACCTGCTCGCTGTTGGCCGCGATGTAGGAGGCCGGTTGTATGCCGATGCGAAGGGTCGGCGAGCGCTTGGCGAGAAGCGAGCCGCGCACCGCATCGGCCGCCGCCACGCCCTTCGCAAGGGCCGGGGCCTCCTTGGCTACAACCAGCACCCCGTCGCCATAGCTGCACTTCATGCCCATGGTGCCGAGCTTGTTGGTGTAGGCCGCGAGTTGTCCGGCCGATAACTCGATCACACCGAATACAGTCGTAGGATCCAGTGCCACCACGGCCAAGCCCTGGCCTGCCGGGATACCGGCCAGCATCGGGTCGCCGAGCTGCATGCCCATCAGGCTCTTCAGCGTCGTAGCATTCATCATAGGGGAGACCTGCGCGGCCGCGCTTCCCAGCCCGTCGATGAGACCATGAAAATCGGACACCGTGATCGAAAGGACCGCATCGTCCATCACCGCCGGTGCCGCAATCTGCCCCCCCCCATGAACCGGTCCAATCCCCGCCGCCAAGACCGCCATCACCAAACCAATACGAACCAAGGTCTTCATCGTCTATCCTTCCGTGTTTTCCGTGTTTTCCGCCTGCCAACCGTAGCCTCGGCGAAGGCGGGTGATTAACTTTTCCCACGCAGAACGCCACTATTGCACTGACGCCCCATCTATGCAAAGCTATTTGCAATAGCACCCAAGTCATGCAACCGGGTGCGGTAGAAACAGGGTCGGCTGGAGTATGGGAGGGAGTAATGGTGCGCGGTATTCTACTCGTGGGCGCGGGCGGTTTCGTCGGTGCCGTGCTCCGCTATCTTGTTGGCGGCTTTGTCCTTCACCACACAGTCAACTGGAAGTTCCCGCTCGCCACGTTCGTGGTCAATGGGGTCGGTTGCCTCGTGGCCGGCATCCTGATGGCGCTGGCCGTCAAACACGACTCCTTCTCGCCGGAACTCCGTCTCCTCCTCTTCACCGGTCTGCTGGGCGGATTCACCACCTTCTCGGCCTTTGGCGTTGAGACTGTCTATCTCATCCAGCGTCACGAGCTGCTGTGGGCCGGCCTGAACGTAGCCGGAACTGTTTCAGTGGGTATCGGCGTACTGTGGCTGGGCGTGACCCTGATTCGATAGGAGGACAGATCATGAGAGCGTTACTGTTAAGTATCCTGTTTGCGGCCTGCATCAGCACCGCTCGGGCAGACTCACACACGATGGGCGTCGACAGCCGGGGTTCCAGGCTGCCTGCCCCCATCGGTATCGGTCTGAACCTTTACTATCAGAGCCAGAGCTATGACCCGACCCGTCTCATCGTCAGCTTGTCACCGGGCGTTCTCGCGGCCCTGGAGGGTATCGGCATGGATCTCACGGCTCTTGAGGGCACCGCCATAGATCTCACGGACATGGAGGGCATCGCTATAGAAAACGATGTCATCGAGATGAACCTCAAACTCGACTACTGGCTGCTTCCGTTCCTGAACGTCTTCGGCATCCTCGGCCGTGTCGATGGGAAGACGGACGTGGACGTCGCTTCTATTCCCAGCCTCAGTGACGAGTATGAGTATGAGGGCGTCGTCTATGGCGGCGGTGTGACGCTCTCAGGCGGGTGGAAGAACTACTTCGCCGCCCTGACCGCCACCCTGACCGAGACTGAGCTCGATACGAGCACCTCCAGTGTCACTGCGTGGATCCTGTCGCCCAAGGTCGGCATGGTCTGCCGCTACGGTGCGGTCTGGGTTGGCGGCATGTACCAGCAGACCGATGAACAGCACGAAGGCAGCAGAGTGGTGTCGGGCCTCGGCAGTGTCGACTACAACGTCGAGTTCGAACAGGAGGAGAGCTGGAATGGTTCCGTCGGCATCACTACCGGCATAAGCAAGAACTGGCAGATCGACCTCGAAGCCGGCTTCGGCGACCGCAAGCACGCCTCCCTCTCAACCACCTTTCGGTTCTAAAAGAACACTCACCCGGCTACCCCTTACCCGGTTGCCGCACACGGTGCGGCCCTCATAGCGTTCCGCTGCCACACTTGGCTTGCACGGTCCCCGCCGACCTTGGTCGGTGGAACCAATGATCCCCCCGTACCTACTTCAACGCCCCACGCAACGCCGTGATCGTTGCCTCAAGCACCGCCACGCGCTTCTCCAATGCCTCCACCTTGGCTGTTACCTCGGGCGAAACCGTGGCGGGCGCCACCGGTGCAGTCGGTGCAGTCGGCGCGGCTGCGGGCGCTGGCGCCGCAGGAGCGGCTGGCACCGCTGGAGCAGCTGGAGCTGGCGACGCGGCCGTTGGCGTCGCCGGTGGTGCGGCAGCCGCCGGAGTATCCGTTGGCGAAGCAGGAGCAGCTTGTCCCGCCGGAGGCGGAACCGATGCCGCCGGCGCAGTAGCCGCCACCGTTGCCTGTGCCTTCATCTCGTCGGTCACGGTGAACTTCTTGCGGCATTTCGCGCAGGGGATCTCCTTGATGAAACGCAGCGTCGCAGGCTTCACCTTGAGCCTGGCGCCACAGTGAACACAGGTCAGTACAGGCATATCCATGGTGGTTTCCTCTCTTTATCGTTGTCCGACTCAACAGTATGACGAGTCATGAACTCTGTCAAAATCTAGCCAAATATATTTGAAATTTCTTGGTTGAGCAGCACGGGTTGATCAATTG
>JAOZSS010000170.1 GCA_029939545.1 Kiritimatiellia bacterium
TCGCAAGCTGCGGAAACAGCTGTCGAAGATAGAAGAGCATCTGGCTGATGAGTAAACGAGAGGCGTTAACTGTTATCTTTAGGACCGACCCCTCGAACTCTGAACTCACTTAGAAGGGCCTTTTGGGAACTATACCATGCGCACACTGGGTATTGATTACGGAACCGTTCGCCTCGGCGTCGCCGTCAGCGACGAGCTGGGTATGATTGCCACGGGGCGCGAAACCATCACCGTCACCTCCATGCACGTGGCTGTGGCGAAGACGGTTGAGGCCGTCGATAAATATGAACCGTCACGGGTCGTCGTGGGGCTGCCGCTCAACATGGACGGCAGCAGCGGCCCGATGGCGAAAGCGGTCGGGGTGTTTGTAGAGAAGCTGGGAGCGGAGCTCAATCTACCTGTCGAAACATGGGATGAGCGCATGACTAGCCAGGAAGCCGAGCGTATCCTGATTGAGGCCAACGTCAGTCGGGCCAAGCGCAAAAAGGTAATCGACAAGATGGCGGCACAGGCCATCCTACAGAGCTGGCTTGATGCACACTCCGACCCTATAGAATTTTCAGACTGTGACGAACCGGCCAGGTAGGGCGAGCTCTCCGAGCGAGCCGCAAGGCAACGAGTATAACCATGCAACGCTACCGACTTGATATCAGCTACGACGGAACCGCCTACGTCGGCTGGCAGATTCAGCCCAACGGCCTCGCGGTGCAACAGGTGATCCAGAGCGCTCTCGAGCAGCTCACGGGCGATCCGGTTAAACTGCACGGCAGCGGCCGAACGGACCAGGGCGTGCATGCGCGACGGCAGGTAGCCCACGTGGACATCGCCGCGCCGTGGTTGCCCGCCAAGCTCATGGCAGCCTTGAACGCGGTGCTGCCGGGCGATATCCGGATCTTGCGTGTGGCCCGCGTTCCGCGCACGTTTCACGCGCGCCACAGTGTTCGCATCAAGGAATATCGCTATTTCATCTGGAACGGCGACATACTGCCCCCAATGAAACGGCACTATGTTACCCACGTTCGCAACCCGCTTGACGCGAAAGCCATGCAGGAAGCTGCGGCGTTATTGGTTGGAACGCACGACTTCGCCGCCTTTTCCGCCAATCCCAAGCGCCATGTCGAGACCCATGTGCGACGGCTGGATCGGCTCGATGTTCGCAAGCGCGGATCCGAGATCACAATTATCGCGGCGGGCGAAGGGTTCCTCTACAAAATGGTCCGGAGCTTGACCGGTTTCCTCATGCGGGTGGGGGAGGGGGCGGTCGCTCCGGATGTGGCCCAAGAGGTTCTGAACTCCCGTATACGGACCGCACGCGTACCGACGGCTGCCCCGCAGGGCCTTTTTCTCTGGCGCGTTACCTACTGATCTGGCATATTTCGCCGCATGCAAATCCAAATTCTTCCATCATTGCTTGCGGCTGATTTCGGGGCGCTTCGCGCTGAGGCGTTGCGCGCCGAGAATGAGGGCGGCGACGCTCTTCACCTGGACATCATGGATGCCCACTTTGTCCCTAATCTGAGCATGGGGCCCGATGTGGTTAAGATGTGCAAGGCCGCGCTCCATATCCCGCTCAGCGTCCACCTCATGATGACCCGGCCGGACCAGTACTTCATCAAATTTATTGAGGCCGGTGCCGACTCGCTCCTGATCCACATCGAGGCCGACTGCGATGTACCCAAAACGCTCCACCGTATTCATGACCACGGTGCCAAGGCCGGCATCACGGTCAATCCCGACACACCGGCCCAGATGATCTTTCCTATGCTGGGGATCGTGGAAGAGGTCCTCTGTATGACCGTGCACCCAGGCTACGGTGGGCAGTCGTTCATTCACGAGGTGCTGCCGAAAATTCGGGAGATTCGTGACTATGCCAATGCCAACGGGGCACCCGAGCTCGACATCATGGTTGATGGCGGCATTAACAGTGAGTCCGCCGCCGAGTGCGCCCGTGCAGGAGCCAACCTGTTTGTAGCCGGGACGGCGCTCTTTGGTGAAGCGGACATGAAACGTGCGGTCAACAGGGTGCGCACCGCGGCCTGCGAGGCGTTTGTTTCCTGATATGGCAGCGCTCGGCCATATCCGCAATTTCTGCATCATTGCCCATATCGACCACGGCAAGTCGACGCTGGCCGATCGCATGTTGCAGCAGACGCAGACCGTGAATGACCGCCAATTTCGCGACCAGATTCTGGATGACATGGACCTTGAGCGGGAGCGCGGGATCACGATCAAGTCGCACCCCGTCACCATGCAATATCAGGCCCAAGACGGAGAGGAGTATGAACTCAACCTGATCGACACCCCCGGGCACGTGGACTTTGCCTACGAAGTGTCGCGCAGCATGGCCGCCTGTGAAGGGGCGCTCTTGATTGTCGATGCCGCCCAGGGCGTCGAGGCCCAGACCGTAGCCAATACCTACCTGGCGATGGACCACGGCCTTGAGATCATTCCTGTCATCAACAAGATTGATCTTCCCAGTGCCGATATTCCCACCGCTAAGCGCCAGATCGAGGATGTCCTGGCTATCGAGAGTGACCAGGCCTACCCCGTCAGCGCCAAGACTGGGGAGGGGGTGGGGGCCGTCCTGGAGGCCATTGTCCAGAAGATTCCACCGCCACAAGGTGATGACGAAGGCAAGACGAACGGGGTCCGCGCCCTGGTTTTCGACTCCCACTACGACAAGTTTCGCGGCGTGGTGGTCTATCTGCGCGTGGTTGACGGCACCCTGAAGGTCGGCGACCGGATGCGCTTCATGGCCAGTGGCGTGGAGACCGACCTGAAAGAGGTGGGGGTCTTTGTTCCGGAGCCCATGTCGACCAAGGTGCTCAAGGCCGGCGGTGTCGGTTATGCCATTGGCACACTCAAGGATGTCTCCGAGATTAAGGTCGGAGATACTGTCACGACCTCCAAGCGTACCGCCTCCAAGAAGCTTGAAGGATTCAAAGAAGTCAAGCCGATGGTCTTCACCGGCATTTATCCTGTGGACACAGCCGATTTTGACAAGTTTCGTCAGGGCTTAGAGAAGCTCAGTTTGAACGACTGCTCCTTCACCTACCATCCCGAGTCCACCACGGCGCTGGGATTCGGATTCCGCTGCGGCTTCCTGGGGTTGCTCCACATGGAGATCATCCAGGAGCGTTTGCGGCGGGAGTTTGATCTCGATATTATCAGCACGCACCCCTCGGTGATCTATAGGGTCACGCTGCGCAGCGGCGAACTCATGACGGTGGACAATCCGATCCACCTGCCCGACCGTTCGCGCATTGAACAGATTGAGGAGCCCATCATCAAGGCCTTCATCATTTCGCAGAACGAACACATTGGCGACATCATGCGCCTGGTCATGGAGCGTCGCGGTGAATGCGAGAGAACCGAGTCGCTGGATACCCAGCGCGTCATGATGACCTGCATGCTGCCGCTTAACGAGATCCTGACCGATTTTCATGACCACCTCAAGAGCGTCAGTCGTGGCTACGCGTCGATGGACTACGAGTACGCCGGGTATCAGGTCAGCCCGATCGTCAAGATGGATATCCTGCTCAACAGCGAGGTCATCGATGCTTTTTCCTCGCTGGTGCATGAATCACGCGCGATCTATCGAGGACGCCTGATCTGCAAAGCGCTGAAGGATGAGATACCGCCGCACATGTTCTCCGTGCCCGTGCAGGCCACCCTGGGTGGCAGCATCATTGCGCGTGAAACCATCCGCGCGTTTCGCAAGGATGTGACGGCCAAGCTTTACGGCGGTGACATCACCCGCAAGCGGAAGTTGCTTGATAAGCAGAAGAAGGGCAAGAAGCGCATGAAGCAGTTCGGGCGAGTGAGCGTGCCACAGAAAGCGTTTGTGGCTGTGCTGAAGAACGGGTAGATTGGGACGTTGTGATGATTATGATTTCATTCTTCAAACGACGCCAGGCTCGCAAGAAAGCCCGGCATTGCCTTCACCACGTTCGACACTGCCGCAAGATGCGCGAGGACATTGCGCCTGCCGCTGATGTCGAGTCGCTGCTTGCGGCCGAGACGGAATTGGCTACAGCTCTGAAAGGCCGGGACACGGGGCGGATGGAATCGACCGCCAAAGCTGCGGTAGAGGCCGCCTCGGTCGTGATGCCAGTGCAGTCCTTTGCCTGGCTGCGGGAGAACCTTGAAATCCTCGTGGTTGCCATCGCCGTGGCGATGGCGTTCAGGACCTATTTCATTCAGCCCTTCAAGATTCCAACCGGATCCATGCAACCGTCGCTCTATGGGATTACCTCCAAGCACCAGGCCGAACCAGGGGTGTTTGATCGGCCGATTCTGAATAATCTCAAATGGGTTATTACGGGCGACTACTATCACGAATATCGTGCCAAAGCCTCGGGTGTCATGAGCGGCTTCTACGAGGATAAGTGGGACCCTTCGATCAGACGCTTCCAGATTGGTGGCGCCATGCACAAGATACCGGTTGACGCGCTACGCGATCCTTCGCGCCGCCACGAGATCGGGGCGCTTCCGGGCGACTTTGTTGCACGCGGGACATTGCTCTGGTCGGGTATACGTCGTGCGGGTGATCATGTATTCGTTGACCGTGTCCGATGGAACTTCTTCCCGCCGAAGCGGGGTCAGATCATAGTGTTCGAAACGGCAGGTATAAAGGCGCTGCCGCCGGGGATGCACTACATCAAGCGGCTGATCGGCTTGCCGGGGGAGACGATCTCAATCGAGCCGCCCAATGTGCTCGTCAATGGGGTAGAGGTGCACGAGCCCAAATCCATCGAGAGGATTGCGACGCGGACGCCCGGGTACGCCGGGTACACGCTCGCTGATCCACGCTCGGAGGATCCGTGTGAGCTTCGTTCACCACATGATACCTTCACGCTTGGCGCTGCCGAATACCTCGCGCTTGGCGACAACACACTCAACAGCAAGGACAGCCGCTACTGGGGCGGCGTACCGCAGAGGAATATGGTCGGCCCGGCAGCGTTCGTTTACTGGCCGCTGCTGACCAAGCGGTGGGGGCTGATTTTGTAGGCTTAGAGGTCTGAGTAAACCGCCACCCCAAATGGTGTTAGGGGGTGGGCGGTTAGCTCCTCCTGCCCCCATATATCCCTTCGAACGCACCCTACACTTCATCCCTTTCTTAGTTCCCACACTTTGTCCGATACGCTTAGTCCCTCTCTTCGTCCACACTCTTCGTCGAGTACCCTTAATCCAACCGCCTAGTTGTTAGACGATATCTCGTACCAAGATTCCTTCCCACCACATTCCGCCAAGAATCGCCAAAAACCCAGACAAAAAGGCTGGCCAGCGCTCTCAGGTTTCCCTAAATACCCACAGATTATTCAGAAGAGCCAACTTTTTTGTTGCCTTCCAGACGCGCCTGACTATTATAAGGGCTCTTTTGTGGGGGCGTAGCTCAATTTGGTTAGAGTCCCAGACTGTCGATCTGGTTGTTGCGAGTTCGAGTCTCGTCGCT
>JAOZSS010000024.1:0-8467 GCA_029939545.1 Kiritimatiellia bacterium
CCCTGTTTTCTATGTTTTTTCTCTCTCAGGCAGGAGCGGAAGACCGGTTACACCCCACGTCACGTCCGGCGCAGCATCTCCAGCGCAACGCTGGTCACCTGGTCGGCCGAGATGTCGGCCATGCAGCGGTGATGGCCGGGGGGGCAGTCGCGCATGAAGCAGGGGCGGCAGTCGAGCGGTTTGGATTGCACGATGCGGTGCTCGTCGCCATAGGGTCCTGTCCGTTCTGGACAGGTCGGCCCGAAGAGGACGAGGGAGGGCGTGTTTACGGCGGCGGCCATGTGGACCGGCCCCGAATCGTTCGCGATCAAGAGGTCCATCGCGACCAGATAGCTTCCCATCTCCACGAGCGATGTCTTGCCCGCGAGGTTTATCGCTCCGTTCCCCATCATGCGAGCGATATCCGCACAGCGTGCCGCATCGCCAGGACCCCCCATCAGGTAGATTCTGGCCCCGCGTTCATCGCGCAGGCGACGCGCGGCGGCGGCAAAGCCCGCCGGGGTCCAGTCCTTCGTGACCCAGCGCGACGACGGGATCACCGCCACACGCGGTCCTCTGCCCTCCAGCTCGACAGCAGGGAACGTTACGGGAAACTCTGGCGGGAGTGGTTCCAATCCAAGAAAATGAACCACATCAAAGTTCTCCTCCACGGCATGCCGCTCCTTGTCACGCTTCCCGGCCACGGCATGGTAGAAAAGCCACGCGCATTCCCGCTGAAAGGAGGGTCCAATCCGGCGCTTCGATCGGACCAGTCGTGTGATCAGGCCGCTTTTCAGGAGGCCCTGCATATCGATCACCATGTCATAGCGATCCTCACGCAACGCCTTCAGAAAGGTCCACGGCTTGCGGGAACGTCCGCGCCGATCAAACGGAATCACGCGACGCACGTCATCAAAGCAACTCACCAGGTCCACGTATTCGCGCTGCGTGACCCAGTCGATCTCAGCCCCGAGCGCACGCTTCAGGTTTCGAACAGCCGGAAGCGCATGGAACAGGTCACCCAGCGAACTGAGTTTGACAACTAGAATGCTAGATGGCTGAGAAGAGGCGTTCACGACTTCGATCGAATATCCTTCTGCGTGAGGTCACAGTCTTTCAGAATGCTGCCAAGAAGACCTCGGCCAATTGTTTCGCCCTTATGAACAGGAACAACCGTACACCGTCCGTCAGGATGTCGGATAAACCGGTGGCTGCCCTTCTGGCGAACGACCTCAAACCCGTGCCGTCGCAGAACCTTGATTAGCCTCAGGCCGCTCAATGCTGGAGACGTGCTCATACGGCAACCGCTATGCGTTGCACGCCGACAAACTCGTTGGTTTCGGCTTCCTCCACCTCAAGGCAGAGCTCTATTGCCTCGCGAATGCGTCGCATAAGAGCATCCAGTGATTTGGCCTGAGTATGGCAGCCTCGAAGAGAGGGTACGGATCCTACAAGGTACCCGTCAGCATCGCGCTCAATCACAACATTGAATTCCTGCACCATGTTCTCCACCTCCAGAGAGCGTTGTACCACCAACAGCAGATAATTGCACTGCCTATTCAGCCGAACCCGCAGCCTCGCGAAGTGCCGACTTGATCAGCTTTGCCGTCCCCAGACCAATGCCGGGCACATCGGCTATCTGCGCTTCTGTCGCCTTCTCGATCCGTCGCAATGAGCCCATGTGTTTGAGCAATACCCGCTTCTTACTTGGACCGATGCCCGGGATGTCATCCAACACCGACTCCCGGATCCGGCGACGGCGCAGGCGCTGATGGTAATCCAGCGCAAAACGGTGCGCCTCATCGCGCAGGCGCTGCAGCACCTGTAGGGCCGGTGAGTTGCGCTCCAGCTCCAGCGGCTGCTCAGCAGGATGAACATAAACCAATTCAAATCGCTTGGCCAGTCCGGCCGTCGGCACATGCAACAACCCAAGCTGCGCCAACTTCGCCCGCGCAGCACCGAGCTGGGTCGGTCCACCATCGACGAGCACGAGCCCGGGCATCGGTGCCCCGCTGTCGCGCAGGTCGCTGTAGCGCCGCAGGATCACCTCGGCCATCATGGCCGGATCGTCGCTGCCGGTTACACTCTTGATGCGGAAACGGCGATAGAGGTTTTTGTGCGGCACCCCGTCCACGGCGCACACCATGCTGGCCACTGCGTACGTCCCGGAGATGTTGGAGATGTCGTAGGCCTCAATCACGTGGGGCAGCGCCGGCAGTTTGAGGAGGCGTTTCAGATCCTTGACGCCCTGCGTGGCTGCCGCTTGACGAATCTCCGGAGTGGACGCGATACGTGACCGGGACCGCACAACCTGGTTGAGCGCATGGAGTGTATCACGCAAGGCGGCCGCACGTTCATAATCCATCTTCTCAGCCGCATCTTCCATACTCGCGCGGACGTCCTGCAGGACCTTCAGTCGCTCACCCCGCAGAAACGCACAGGCCTCATTGACGCGCTCACGGTACTCCTCCGCCGATACCTTTCCGATGCAGGGCGCCGAGCAGAAACGGACAATATCGTTGATACAATGCTTGTGGGTTTCTTCATCGGGGATCCGCGGCCCGCATTTCCGGAGACCGTAGTGTTTCTCGATGAAGTCAACGGTGGCTCGCGCAGCCGCAGACGATGGAAATGGCCCGAAATACTCTGAGCCCTCATCCCGTTCCACACGACAGAGCCGCAAACGCGGGAACGGCTGGCCAAGGTCGGCACGCAGCAGCAGAAACCGTTTGTCGTCGCGGAAGCTGACGTTGTAGCGCGGCCGGTACTCCTTGATCAGTCGGCTCTCGGTGAGTGTAGCCTCCGCTTCCGTGCGCACCACCACCAGGTCGATATCCGCGATGCTCCGCACCAACCCGCGCAACTTGGGTGAGCCGCGCCGCAGGGAGCTGTCACGGAAGTAGGACTGCACCCGCTTTCGCAGCGAGTTTGCCTTGCCCACGTAGATGATACGCCCGCGCTTGTCGCGCATCAGGTAGCATCCCGGCTTATCAGGCAATTCCTGCAGCTTGATTCTGACGCGGTCGGGTATATTCATGTGTGTCCAGAATACTGCCAAACTCCCCGCCCTTGGACAAGCCCGGTGAGACTGTACTCTCGACCGAACCGGACGACAGCTCTATAGTCCCTGAAAGACTACATGAAGAAGCCCGCCTTTCGCAGAATGCGCCTGCTATGAATAGATACCACTCTTCCTTATTCAAGCCCAGCATCCGTCCATGGGGGCTGTTCGCCGCAGGTGGGCTTGTTGTCGGTGCGGCAACGCTGTTTGGGTTTCTCGGGCGGTTCCATTGGTTTTTTGATCTGTTCTCACATTTTCGCGTGCAGTACCTGCTGACGCTGGTGGTGGTGGCAGGTGTGTTGCTGGTCGTGCGGCGACTGAAGGTCGCCTCCGTCTGCCTCCTTCTCGCCGCCGCCAATCTCAGTATGGTTCTCCCTCTCTACTTCGACCGGCCCGCTTCCGTCGCGGACGACAGACCGATCTGGCGGGCCATGCTGATCAACGTGAATACAGAGACCGGCGACGCAAGACTGGTGCGACAGGTGGTCGAGAAACACGATCCTGATATTCTTGTGCTTGAGGAGATCAGTTCGCAGTGGGTCCGAGAACTCAAGTGGCTCACCAACTCCTTGCCTTACTCGCACATCGAGTCGCGGGAGGATAACTTTGGAATTGGATTGTTCAGCAAGCTGCCGATAACCGGGGTCACATGCCGCTACATAGGCAGTGCTAATGTGCCATCGCTTCTCGCAACCATCACCATCGATCAGAACCAGCTACAGGTTCTTGCCACCCACCCCCTGCCACCGGTGGGGGCCGCACTTACCCAGTGGCGAAACGACCAGCTAGCCCAGCTTCCCGCCCATGTCGACCCCTCTGTACCTTTTCTTCTCATAGGGGATCTTAATGTCACGCCATGGAACCACAATTTCAGGTCACTCCTCAGGCAGTCGGGACTGCTCGACAGCGGGCGCGGCTATGGCATTCAACCCACCTGGCCCAGCTCCAATCCGTTGCTGCGCATCCCTTTGGACCACTGTCTCCATTCTGCTGCTATCACGATCGTCGACCGCAGGATTGGTGCGGATGTGAGTTCAGACCACTATCCGTTGATTGTCGACTTCTCTATGCCGGCGGACCCCGACCTACCTCCACCGCATACCGATAGGTTCTGGTGAATGGTATGAGTATGCCCGCTGGGCTCCATGCATCCGCAAGAGCGTATTACTTACGCCTTACGTAAGGGCCATCACTTCGGAACCGTGCGGCCAATGTGCTTCAGGACGGCTTGGAGGTCGGCCCAGGCGTCGTGTTTGGCGCTCTGTTTGCGAAGGAGGTAGGAGGGGTGGAGGGTTGGCATGACGTCGATGCCCTCGAACGTGTGCCAGCTGCCCCGAATCTTCGTGATGCCGGTCAGGCCGAGCAGGCCCTCGGTTGCTGTGCCACCCAGGCAAACAATGACGCGCGGCTTGAGCAGGGCAATCTGGGCCTTGAGATAAGGAATGCACGCATCCATCTCATCGCGCTCAGGCTTGCGGTTGTCAGGCGGACGACACTTGCAGATGTTGGCGATGAAGACCTCTTCGCGCTGAAACCCCATGGCCTCGATCATTTGGGTCAACAGCTTGCCGGCACGTCCAACGAAGGGACGCCCCTGCGCATCCTCGTCGGCCCCGGGGGCCTCACCCACGAACATGATCTCCGGCTGCGAGTTACCCTCGCCGGGAACCGTGTTGGTACGGCCGGTGTGAAGCGCACACTGTGTGCAACCTGCGATCTGCGCGGCTACGGATTCCAGGTCTGATCCCTTCGATTTATCTTTCACGGGTATATCCTCTGTCTGTGTAGCTTCCGCCGTCCCCTCGCTTGCCGATGTGCCCGTAGCGGGAGGCGCGCCCAGCTCGGCGATCACGGCCGGATCGATCTCCACCGCGCTCCGCCCTTCCTCGGCTTCAAACGCCATGTAGTCCTCCAGATCCGTCACGAGCTTGGAGAAGGGGTCGAGTGTGGAGGTCATCGGTTGCCGAGTGTTAGGTGGTCGCCAGTTTGTTCAGTTGCTCAATCCATTGGACCATATCTTGGGGTAAGGGCGCTTCAAAAACAAGCGGTTCCCCGGACGCGGGATGCACAAGGGTCAAGCGCCGCGCGTGGAGGAGCTGGCGCTCGGGTGTTCCGAGCTCGCCGAGGGGTCTGTTGCGGCCGTAAACCTGATCGCCGAGGACGGCATTGCCGATGTGGGCCATGTGCACGCGGATCTGGTGGGTTCGTCCCGTCTCAATCCGCACGGCCACATGCGCGGCGAGGTCTCCAAAAGCTTCAACCACTTCGTAGTGCGTGATGGCCTGACGCCCACGCGGGGGCTGAGCCGACATCTTCTTGCGATCGTTGCGGCTGCGGCCGATCAGTGTCTCGATCCTATGCCGTGGCTGCCGTGGCACGCCGCGCACGAGCGCGGCGTACTCCTTTTCCACTGTGCCGGCCTTGAACTGACCGATCAGCCCCTGCAAGGCGTCGTCGTTCTTGGCAACCACTATGATCCCGCTCGTGTTCTTGTCGAGCCGATGCACAATGCCCGGGCGCAACTCGCCGCCGATACCGGCCAGGTCCTTGCAGTGGTGGAGCAGCGCGTTTACGAGCGTGCCAGACCAGTTGCCTACGGCCGGATGCACCACAAGTCCGGCCGGCTTGTTGACCACCACCAAGTCGCTGTCCTCGTAAACAATCTCAAGTGGGATAGCTTCAGCCGACAGCTCCACGGATTCGACGGGCGGGCACGTGACGGTCACCACGGCACCCGCACGCGTGGGCGAGTGCGGGCGCACGCCGGCCCCATCCACTCGCACATGGCCCTTCTTGATCAGTCCCTGCAGGCGCGATCGCGAGTAGTCGGGAAGCTGACTGTGCAGCCACGTGTCAAGTCGCTGTCCGCCATCAGCGGGGCCGACGGTCAGTTCCTGCACAAGATCAACGGGCTGATCGGCTTCGCTCATGTCGTCTCCTCTCGCGGGTTTGCTGAACGGCGCAGCCTGTACCAGAACCCCACCCCGGCGATGAAGAGTCCGACACTCACCCACTGCGCAACGGAGAATCCCAGCCAGCGCACACGGTGGTCGCCGCGCAGGAACTCGATGGTGAACCGGCCCACCGGGTAGACCAACAGGTAGAGCACGCCCACCATTCCCGGGCGTCGACGCGCCCGCCAGGCAAGGAGCAGCAGGCCGAACAGGAGCAGGTTGAAGGTCGACTCGTAGAGCTGTACCGGATGTACCGGCAGACTCACCCCGGCCTTCGGCGACAACATCCCATGCATGAGCTGGTGGTGCCACGCCATGCTCCGCTCCGGATAGGCGATACCCAACGCTCCCTGCGTCACGGTGCCGTGGCAACAGCCATTCATCAAGCAGCCAACCCGCCCGAACGCGTGCGCCAGCGGAATCGAAGTGACGACCATGTCGGCCAGCTCGTAGAACGGCACACGTCGGCTGCGTGCAAACAGGTAGAGCGCCAACCATGCGCCCAGGAAGCCGCCAAAATAAACCAACCCCCCTTCGTCTATGCGGATGATACGCGACGGGTTGGCCATGAAATAGGGTAGATCCGACAGGATGTACGCCGTCCGCGCCCCCAGGATGCCCGCCACCATGATCCAGAACAGGAGGTCGGAACAGAACTTGAAATCGCGACCGATCGGCCGACCGAGCAAGGTCCAGTTCAGCAGGCCGGCCAGAAAGCCAAGTGCCATCATGACTCCGTACCCATGCACGGTCAACGGGCCAATCGATATAAGATCCGGCATCATGAAACAAACCCTCCAGCACGCCTCTTAGAATCGCATGGACATCAGCATCAGACTGTGAGTATTCTGCAATTGCTGTCTTTGGGGCGAAACCGATAGAACTTACCCCGCGATGGCGGCTTGTGGCAACCCTTTCCATGGTTGTTTCGTCCCCAGCCGCCACAAACGAAGCTGTTGATACACCGACGATATGAGTGAAGCGCACGACAATCCGCCCCCTGAAGAAGACCGTGCCGTAAACATCGCGACCGATTCGGTCGATGCGATGCGATGCGAGAAATGCGATGCCCATATCGACGTCTCGGAGCTGGAGGCCTTTACGGATATCGAGTGTCCCCAGTGCGGGCACCACACCCAGGTTCCTGCGCAGCTGGGACAGTTTCGCCTTTTACGCCTGCTTGGAATGGGTGGTATGGGCGGAGTCTACTATGCGCATGACGAGACGCTCGGCCGTTTTGTTGCCATCAAGGTCATGCTCAAGTCACTGGGTGACGACGCATCGTTCGTCGAAACCTTCAAGCGCGAAGCCCAGGCCGTAGCGAAGCTCAACCACCCGAATATCGCGCAGATCTACTCGTTCGGGCAGGAGAAGGGCCAGCCCTACATCGTCATGGAGCTGATCAAAGGGCGGCATCTGGATAAAATGATCGATGAGGAAGACTCGCTCAGCGAGTCGCTCGTTTTGCGGGTCGTCATGGAGGTTGCCGGCGGCCTGGCCGCGGCAGACGACATCGGCCTTATCCATGGCGACATCAAGCCCGAGAACATCCTGCTCGACGATAAGGGCCACAGCAAGCTGGTAGACTTCGGGCTGGCGACCTTCGCGGATCAGCAGGCTCAGGAAGGCATCTGGGGAACCCCCTACTACATCGCACCCGAGAAAGTCCGACGCCATCGCACAGACGCCCGCTCAGATATATACAGTCTCGGCGCAACGATGTTCCACATCTTGACAAAACACCCACCTTTCGAGGGCGATACACCCGTCGAAGTGGTCAAAGCACGCCTGAATAAGCCAGCTCCGGCAGTCAGCTCCATGCGCGAGGGCGTCGATGCCGACGTCGATCGCATTGTGGCCCGCATGCTGGAAGAGGAACCCGGCCGGCGTTACCCCACCTACGCGTCCTTGATCGGCGATATCAAGAAGACATTGGACCGACTCGGGCCGGACAAAGGCCAAGGCCAGGCGGTGCGCAGCAAGAAGGTCATGATCCGCAAGAAAGGCTCCCGACCGAGCGGCGGGGGCACCGCAAAGCCGACCTCGGGCAAGATCATGGTGTCACGCGGCACCGGTCGCATGCACTCGAGCACATCAGTCCCGCCGGTACAACCGGATGCCGGAAATAGTGAAGAGCCCGAGGACGCCCCGAAGAAACGCAGCAAAGCCCCGCTCGTCATCCTGATTATTCTATTGATCCTCAGTCTCATCGGGGTCGGCGTCTTCTGGGGCATCCAGAAAGCGAAAGAAGGTGCCCAGCAGGCCCTGGTTGCTCAGCAACAGGCCGCTCTAAAAACGCTGCACGACCAGGGAACCGCGCTGTGTGAGGAAGCGGCTGGGGCGATGGACACGCTTACACAGATCGAGAATAGCGCGATGTCCTTCTATACCACCGCAGCAGCTAACGTGCTCGTGGTCGAAGAGGTGGACCTCGCCGCCCCTCAACCCCCACCCGAGCCGGGGCCCGAGCCGG
>JAOZSS010000024.1:8567-19235 GCA_029939545.1 Kiritimatiellia bacterium
GAGCCGGAGCCGGAACCCGCTGCGACCGGCACAAACGAGGTGGCAGCAGCCGGGGCAACGAACAAAACTGGCGAAGCGGCCGCACCGGAACCCGAGCCTGCACCTGAGCCAGAGCCTGCACCTGAGCCCATGATTACGGAGCCCGTTCTCAGTGACAGCCTGATTATGACCGTTGGGCGGCGCGTGGTGGAGGCTTGTGAGACCATCATGGGAGCGCGCGCCGAGGTCGGCCGGTTGATCAAAAAAGCCGAATCGCTGAACGAGACGCTACAGGAGGCCGAAGAAGCCGCCGCTGCCACCGCGCTGGTCGCCGAGATCGATACGCTGCACGGACAGGTTCCACGTCTGATCGGTGACGCGCGCAAGGCCCTCGCCAAGGCGAAAGAGGCCACGGAAGAGACGGCCGATATACGGGAACAGGAAGAAGACAAACGCCGGCAGGAGCGCGAAGTCGCTGCGCAAGCCGCAAAGGAACAGGCTGCACGCGAAGCTGCCGAGCGTGCAGCTGCCGCTGTCCAAGCTAAGATTGACGCCGAGCTCGAACGAGTCAGAATGGACGAGGCGGGTGTGGGCGCGGAAGTATCTGCATACCGCTACTCAGACGCCGCTCGAACCCTCAAACTGGCGGCCAGGGATTACAAGACGAAGGAAGGCAAGGCCGCCATTGCGGATGCGGTCGAACGCTACGAGCGCCTGGAGAGCATGAAACAGTACTTTATCCGTCGCCTGTCAAAGGCACCGCTGACATGGGGTTACGTGGACGGCAAGAGCCGACTGGACATCTTGACAGCCAACCGGGTAGGCATTCGGATCAAGACGGGCCTTATTCCCTGGCGCGAGGTATCCCCACGTCAGATCGCCGAGCTCATCAAGCATTACGTGAGGGAAGACGCGCTGTCGAAGGGACTTAAGCTGCGCGAGCTGGCCGACCAGAACGTGAACGCCGCCATCTTCTGCGCACTGAACAATTGGCACAAGCCTGCCAAAATCTACAGCGATACCGCCGTCAACCTGCTCTTTACAAAGAAAGATGACGTGGAGCGCCTCGTCCCGCCACCGCCCGCGGATAGGGAAGAGTAACGGGCCCCACCACTGCCTGTGGGGGGTGAAAGAAGTGAGCTCTGCCCTTGGCGTGATTAAGATGTTGGCCAGATGAGTTCAGATACAAGATACAGGCTTGCGGCCCCTCTGTTGTTAATCCTCGTGGCTTTGCTGGCTTATGCCAACAGCTTCCACGTGCCCTTTATGTTTGATGACCTGGGGACACTGGTGCGGAACCCGAGCATTCGCACTGTTCTGCCTGTGGGGTTTTGGCCGCGCTGGCTGGTCTCTCTATCCTTCCAGCTGAACTACGCCGTACATGGGTACAACGTGGTGGGTTATCATGGGGTCAACCTCGCCTTCCATATTTGGGCGGGTCTGCTTCTTTACGGGGTCGTCCGTCGCACGCTCGTAGGTCCACCGCTTGGGGCAACATGGAGCAAGATGGCTGCGCCGCTTGCATTGACGGTTGCCGCCTGTTGGCTGGTGCATCCCCTGCAGACCGAAAGCGTGACGTACATTTGTCAGCGCTTCGAGTCGATGATGGGGGGGTGCATGTTGGCCACGCTCTACGCGTTCATCCGGTCAGTCGAAGCCCCTTCCCGCATGGCCCGTCGGCTGTGGGCTGATCTCGCCATTGTTGTTTGTGCACTGGGCATGGGCACCAAGGAAGTCATCGTGGTCACGCCGCTGATCGTCTGGCTTTACGACGCATGCTTCGTAGGTCGGTCCTGGATAGCGCCCTGGCGCGAGCGCCGTTACACTCATACCGGACTCTTTCTGACCCTGGGCATTCTGGTCATGTTGGAACTACGCCAGGTGGGCGGAGCCTTGAATGGAGAGACCGGGTTGACCGGTGGCGCTACGCCGTGGCTGTATCTGGCCACGCAGACGGAGGTCATTCTGCACTACCTGCGTTTGAGCCTCGTGCCGCGTGGACTCTGTCTCGACTATGCGTGGCCGGTCGTGGCTGGCTGGGGTGAGGTATGGCCAGCGGCCATAGCGCTGACAGCACTGGGTATGGCCAGCGCATGGGGGGTGTTGCGACGCCACGCGGTCGGCTATGTCGGCGTGGTGTTTTTTCTGGTTCTGGCACCCACGTCGAGTGTGTTGCCGGTGCCGGATGCCGCGTTCGAGCACCGTATGTACCTCCCGCTGGCATGTGTCATCACGGTGGTTGTGTTGGGGGGCTACCGCCTGCTGGTTGGACGGTTGCGACCCACGCTGCTGAACACCATCGCCGTAGCGGTGGTTGTCACGCTGGTCGGATTAACCTTGGTGCGCAATCACGACTATCGTAGCGAACTCGCGATGTGGCATGACGTGGTCTCGAAGCGACCCGGCAATCTGCGCGCCCGTAATGACCTGGCCATCGCGCTGGCGGAGGCAGGAGCGACCGATGAGGCCGCCCGTGAGTTTGAGGGTGTGCTGGCGCAGATTCCTGTAGAGCTTCGGGCGCAGTTTGCCCGTGGCGATGTGCAGGCCGGACGCTTTGCCACGATGTCGCCGCGCTATCATTATTTCCGCGCCCACGCCAATTTTGGTAAACTCCTGGCCCAGGATCCCGACACGCGGGACGATGGCATTCGCCACTATGTGCTGGCTCTGCGTGTATCGCCGCGACATCCGGTTGTCGAAGGCTACCTGCGCGCCGCACTGCGGGACAGCGGCATTCCGGAGGCGCAGGTTGAGGCGGAGATGATGCGGCGGATTTTGGAACGTCGCGCGGAATGAGCCTTGTCAGCTAACAGCCCGCCGTATAAAGCTGCAAAGCCCTCTGAGACGGTCAGGCTTGACCTGAAAAAGCCCTGCTATTACGTTCAGATATGTGCCAAACAGAAACCATCAAGGGATTGACCCAGCAGATCTCGGATACGCTCCTGGAAGCGGCCGGGGAAGCGCAAAGATGATGGGTACCCGTTGGGCATACTATCGGCACCCCCAGTACCTCTGGACCCACACGTTGCGCAGAATGCTAAAGGATACCCTCCCCAGCTCGGACGGCACCGTGATCGATGCACCATGCGGAGACGGAATTATCACCTATTGGCTAGGCCGATCATTCCCTTCCCTGTCATTTGAGCTCTATGACCGCTCAGCAGCCAGCGTTGCACGAGTCACCCAACTCCAACCCTGGCTACCTCGCGTCGAAGTTGGCGACATCAGAGACGTGTCAGCAACGGCAGGCGACAGCATCTGGCTCCTGATCAACTCTCTATACCTGTTGCCGGATATCGACAGCCTGGTGGACCGATTACACCCTCGAATGAAACATGTGCTGGCCGTCTTTCCTTACACAGATCATGCCAACTACCATGCCTATTTCAAGCGTCACCCGACCGAGCAGAACGTAAACGCCATGACACATGCGCAGACGCTATCGTTTATGGCCGATCATGACTACGACCTTGTCGAAGTATCGGATGCCACCTACGTTCCGTTTCACCGCCTGGCAATGGGCCCCATACATGTGGTAACCGCGCGTCTGTTCAACATCGTGGACACATGCCTCTCCCGACACCTGCCGCCTTGCTACTGGATCGCCCGCTTCATCCGCCGTTAAATAGTTGACCGCCTGTTGCGGATATCTCTACCCTGACTGAAGTCCGACCCGAACATGACGATGCACACTGACCTTATAGCACTCATCAAGAGCCGACGCAGCGTACGCTCCTTCCAGCTCGACCAGCCTGTCAGCCCGAAGCATGTGACGCAAATCCTGGAAGCCGGAATATGGGCGCCAACCGGCACGAACCAGCAGGAAATCCGTTTTGCCGTGATCCAGAAGTACGACCTCCTGGAAGCGTTTGCCCTCTACAAACATATCAAAAGCCCGTTGGTTATCGTGCTGTTCGCCGACATGGAGGCGTTCTACAGCTCCTATCCAAAATCTGTCAGACGCCAAAGACACAAGCGCCCCCTCCCCCACGTCGATAGTGGTCTGGCCATGATGAACATGATGCTCGTGGCCGAATCGCTCGGACTCAAATCGGTACCACTCAACACATCGAGATTTCTCTTTTATGAGACGCAGAAAGGATCCGGGCTGTGGAAGCGGTTGCTGAAGCAATTTGCCATCCGGACACGCACCTCATGTCTGGGTATCCGGTTCTTTGACCATTTTGTACGTCAGCTCGATATTGATACCAACCGCTTTCTCCCGACCGGAGCCTTGGCCATCGGGCACAGCGACACCCAACCCAAAACCGAAGGGGCACGCTACGGCGGCAACCCCGTTCAGCGGTCCGAGCTTGAGCACTACGTGCTCGGGAGGTATGCGTAGATGGCCATCGTTATCAGCGGATTGTGGGACTACCGCATCAGCAGCCTGGGCGCCCAAGCGCTCAGCGCAGGCATACTGCACAAAGTAGAGCACACGTTCCCGGATACGCCCATTCACGTGCTTTACAACGATGATCTGTTCCGGGGTTATGGGGCGCTACTGGGGGGAGTACGTCGCGCGCGGGCACTATATGTTCCGGTATTTTATCTCTTCTACAGGCTCTACCGCCATCTGCACCCGAAGCGCGTTGCGGCGATTGCCGCAGCCGATCTGCTGGTTGTAAGTGGGGACGGCGTGGTCGCCGATCTCTTCACGCCCCATACCGTCATGCTGACGTTTGACATTCGGGCGGCCGAAGCAGCAGGTACACCCGTCGTTACACTTAACCAGTCGGTAAATATCACGAAGCGATCTTTGGCCGCCTATTGCGTCCAGCACCATTTCATCAACCACCCCATCTCCGTCCGAGAAGGTCGCAGCCAGGCATTGTTGAAGAAACTATTCGACCGCCAGGATGTTCCGGTACACATCGATGCCGCCTTTCTTGTCCGACCTATCGATGAGCATGAGACCACTCTCTTCCAGCGCAAGCTGTCGAGACTACGGCAAATCCATGGCTTCGATGAGTTTGTTCTGGTTGGCGTCCGCGGCAACCGGCCCGCGTCCCAACTGATTGACGTGGACGCATGGCGCGAGGTCGTGCGCGCGACCGTTGCGGTACTGGGGCGCACGGTGGTGTTAGCCTCAACGACTCCGGAATTTGACCAACCACTGGCACACCGGATCGCGGAGGGATGTGAGAACGTGGTGGTGGCTCCGGAGTTGATCGACTGGGGTCACTACAATTACCGCTTCTTTATCTATATGGTGGGACAGGCCTATGCCAATGTGGCGGATCGCTATCACCAGAATGTGTTTTCCGCCCTTTCCGGCACACCGTTTCTCCCCGTTGAAGGTAACACTGATAAGACCGCCGGCCTGGTCTCCCTGCTGAACTACGACCTGGCTGTGTTGCCCTTGCCCACCGCCTCCGGTCTTGCTCAGTTTCAAGATGCTCTGCACCAGTTGAAGACGCGTCATACGGAGCTAAGGGAAGAGCTGACCAGCAGTGTCCGTAGCGCAATGCACGACCACGATGGCTACGCGCAACTGCTTCGGGACACAATCGACGGGTAACGGACTATGTCCTCTTGCGAGCCAGTGAAAACTGCACGATTCGGATCGCCCGAGACGGAAAACATGCCGTCTCTGCCACCCACCCATTCCCTGCTGCAACTCATTGTGACGATGTTGTTCACCCGCGGAATCACGATGGTTCTCTCCCTCGCGTTCGTGCTCATTGCGCCCAACATTATCGCTGATCGCTATTCCGCCTACGTCTACTACACGCGTCTGCTGGCCGTCTTCAACCTGCTCCTCGCACTGGGGTCGTGTGGTGTCATCAACCGTTTCGGTCCCAACCTGACAGAAGAGGGCGTAGACCACATGATGGGCCATGTCATGCGACGGAAGTACGTCTTGTTCGTCTTTCTACTCGTCGGCTGTGTGCTCTACGCAATGGGAGCGGGCAACTACATCTGGTTGGGGCTCCTTGTCATAGCTCTGGTCAAAGCCATCGGCGATGCTGTGGTCCTTCTTCTCTACAGCCACGAACAGTATTCCCCACGTCTCTATGGTCAGGTTCTGTTCTCGAGTGCACGCCTTATTGCTCTGCCCATCCAGGCTATATCAACCGTGCTCTACATCGGAGTCTACGAGATCATCACGCACGGCTACACGCTCTACGTGTTCGGCCGCACCTATCCATTCCGTCGAATCGGGCAGATGCTGCGCGCACGCCGGCATGACATATTCTCTCACATCGACCGACCGCTGCATCGTCAGGTTGAGATTCATACCTACCTCTCAAACTTCCTCTTCTCTGTCCTCCCTCTGGCACCCATTCTGATCATCAACAACATAGCGTACCCCCATGTGCGAGACGTCTCGATCACCTACATGATCGCAATTGGGGTCGTCTATACACTGGTCAGTTCAGTCAACGATGTGATCCTACCCAAGCTTCTCTGCCAACGGGAGAGCCGCCGTTCGGTGATCTCCTTCCTGCTCGGGAGCATAGCTGTGGCAGGAGCAGCCCTGCTGATCTTGCTGCCACTATTCAGTCTATTGGAAGACGTGGTAATTCGGCACTACGATATGCAGTCCTTCAGCAGTATCCGCGCCCTCTTGTTCTTCAGTGCGTGCTTGGTTGTAATTAACTCCAACCGTCAAGTGCTCTATATCTACGATCGTATCGGCTGGCTCAATGGCCAACTACTTGGTTTCTATGTCTGCACCGTCGCGACAATCGCGTTGGGGCTACCCATTCTCGGCTCACTGGCCATCCTGTCACTGCTGCTTGCCCTGGCAACATCCATCACGGCCATTCTGTTCATGCTGCGGACCACAAGACAACATGCCTGATATCTACATCACGTTTGACTACGAGCTCTTCTTCAGGGAGAGCGGTACACCAGCAGCCTGCCTGTTTGAGCCAACGGACGACCTGCAACACATCCTCCGCCATGCCAACATGAAGGCCACCTTCTTCGTCGATGTACTCTACTACAATCGCCTGTGCGATCTCACGGCAACAGAGGGGGATGCAACGCGTATGCGAGAGCAACTCATCGCTCTGGCCCAGGAAGGGCATGCCCTCGGCCTGCACCTCCATCCTCATTGGCAGGATGCCTCTTTCGAAGGTCCCGGCTGGCGCTTTTCCTCTTACGATCACTACCGTCTCGATTCACTACCGCAGCGTGAGATCACGGCGCTGTTCGTAGAAGGCACTGAGCAACTCAACCAAATCTACCGGATGGCTGGACGCACCAACCGCGTCGATGCGTTCCGCGCCGGAGGATGGTGCATACAGCCTTTCAGCAAATTGGCCGAGGGGTTCCGGAAAGCGGGCATCCGAATCGACAGCTCGGTGGGACATGGCATGCACAGCAACAGCACCCACCACGCGTTTGACTTTCGCAACGCCCCTAGTACCGACATCTACCGCTTCGCGAACGACCCCGCCACAGCCGAAACCCATGGTGAATTCTGGGAGCTGCCCTTGACGACGTTCCGCCCTGGTCTGGGTCACAAGGTCACGCGCGAGATCCAGCGTCGGATGCACCCGGAGGCCTATCGCATGAGTGGCGATGGCTCAGGCCTACGCTATACCCCATCTCCCGCGACGCTGCTGGGCGACGCCATTACGTCATCGCCACGCTTTGTTTCGCTTGATGGTGAACCCGCCGATCTCTTCGTAAAAGAGATCCAAGAGCTCATGCAATATCATATCGTAGTCTGCGGGCACACCAAGTGCTACTCATCCGCCATGGCGGAGTGCCTGCATCGTGTCGCAAGAATACCGGGATGTCGCTTTCCTGCGATTAGTGAGCAGCACCTGCTCCAGTCAACGCACCAGGCCGGAGACGCACGATGAAGAAGCTTCTGATGGCTTGCAGCGTGTATTGGGACAGTCCCCTCCAGGTCGGCTCGCACCACCTGGCACGCGCCTTCCTGGCCCGTGGCTGGGAGGTCGGCTTCATCTCATATCCCCTCACCCCCCTCCACCTCCCGTTTTTCCATTTTCCGGAAATCCGAGCCCGGCTGCGCCAGTGTGGTCGGCGTATCGAACACCGAGCCGTCGGCAAGCTGTGGTCGACCGTTCCGTTCGCATTCGTTGCCCCCGCGAATCGCGCCCTGCTCCGATCCCGACTGGTCCACCGTCACTGGCAGCAAACCGCTGTGCCATCCATCCCAACATCACTGCGTCGATATGGATTCGACCACGTGGATCTGCTCTATATCGATAGCCCGGCCCAGCTGTCACTCCTGTCAGCAGTCCAGTACGACAAAGCCTTCTATCGGTTGGCCGATCACACCAGCGGCTTCACGTTCGCATGCCCGGAACTATTGGCCATGGAGCGAGAGGTGGCGACCAAGGTGGACCTCGTGGCCTATACGGCCCACGCCCTGGAGGACTACGCGACCACACTGGGATCGAGACATACCTTCCTCATGCCCAACGGAGTGGATTTTTCCCATTTTCAAACGGATGACCCAGTGCCACCGGAATATGCAGCCATCGGGGGACCGATTGTCGTTTACGCCGGATCGCTGCGCTACTGGTTTGACTACGAACTCGTTCGCTCGTTGGCTCAACGTCTTCCCGATATTAACGTGGTGCTGATCGGGCCGGATGACCTGGCGCAGAAGAATCTGAATGATCTGCCGAACATCCACCTTCTCGGACCACGACCCTACGCCACTCTGCCCGCCTATCTCCGCCACGCCAACGTGGGCATCATTCCATTTGCTGTCGAGACATACCCCGATCTGATCCATGGTGTGAACCCGCTGAAGCTGTATGAGTACATGGCAACCGGACTGCCGGTCGTGACCACGGCGTGGCGAGAACTGGAATATCTGGATTCGCCCGCCCGACTCACCAGCTCCACAGACGAGTTCATCGCCAGTGTTGCAGAGACAATTGCCCGGCCCCCCGACCAAAACGCTTTGCGGAGGTTCGCGTCCACCCATGACTGGTCATCCAGAATTGATGCACTCGAAGCACGGCTGGACATGGCATAACTCAAGCCGGAGGTGGTCAGCTATCTCCGCGGCTCTGCCGCGGCATAGCGGCGTCTGCCATCGCCTGCAAAGTCCTCTCCGCGCATTCGGCCCAAGTGATGGGTTCTTTCAGAAGCCGGGTCGGATGTAAGCGCTCCATGATATCCGCCAGTGCATTCGGGTCTGCGAAGTCCAGCCGGTTCTCCTCCGGAACACCCAACTCCTCGAACACCGGCAGATTGGAGCAGAATACCGGCTTCCCGTGACGTGCCGCTTCCAGCACCGGCATGCCAAAGCCCTCGAACTCCGAAGGAAAGAGAATGGCCTCCGCATGCTGGTAAAGCGATTCCACCTGCTCGTACGGCACAAAGCCCACATGCAACACTTCACCCTCCAGTCCCAGAGCGCAAATCTGCTTCTGGAGCTGTTTCCAGAGCGGGGTTTGCATCCCGGAGAATACAAGCTTTAGATCGTTCTTTTGCACCACCTTCACTCGCGCGAAACAACGCAGCAGATCGGCGTGCCCCTTGTGCGGGAAAGTCGCGGCGGGGTAGTAGAGATATGGATCCTGTACGACGCGCGGCCCCGCCGGGCCGACAGGTGTGGAGTCAAAACCCAGGTGTATGACGTCAACCTTGCTGCTGTTCACCCCGCACAACGTGACAAGATCGCGCTTCGTGGCTTCGGAGATGGCGATGATTTTACAACTTCTTTTTAGGCTCCGCGGATAGACGGCTCGGCGGAAACAAGTGTCGAATAGCCCGTAGTGCTCAGGTCGGTGCAGATGCTGTACGTCCACAACCGTGAGCACGGCGGATGTCTGAACCGTGATCGGGAAGACCGACTGCTGCGGGAAAAGAATGGCGTCATACCCGGCCGCATCAATTCGTTGCGCTATCCCGCGCGCCTTTAGCGGTGTAAACGCTTCCGCACAGCGCCACCCGACCAAGCCGTTCTCGGAAAGGGAAATCACCTGCCGGAGCGCGTCGGCGGGCAACTCGTCTGCAACATCCGGACCCACAATGAAGTATATCTCGTGAGTCGGGTCTGACCCCGAGAACACCTCGATGAGATTCCGGATGTACGTTTCAACTCCGCCTACGCGGCCCGGTCGGTAGTTGAGAAGCGAGACGCCGAATTTCATTCGTTTCCTCGCCGATCCGGGCGTTCTGTCAACAGCAGATGGGGAAGTATACGCGTCCAACGCAACATGCATGGACCCTACCTTCTGCGTCACCCCCTGTAAACTCAAAGAATGCAGGGCCCAGGGCTCAGGAGTCAGAGGTCAAGTATGTCAGCAAGTTGGACACCAGGGTGTTGACGGACTGGTATCGTTCCGGCGGCATAGCTAGAATCTCCCTCTCTGTCTGCATATAGGTGCCCGGCACAAGGTCATCGCGGCAGTTCGCAGCCAGCGCCACGGCCGATTCCGGCAGCGCCTCCCCGGCAAACAACCGCGTACAACTCACCTCGTACCCAGCCCCCACCAGCCACCCCTCCCTATCCCAAGCGGAGATAGCCCAGCAGTTCTCATTATGCGGTGTCCCCTGCCGCCTTGCGCGGGCAGGTGCCTCGGCGCTGTTTCCGGAATTATCCGGAAAAGAAATGAGAGGCGGAAGAGCCTTGCCGGGCTGAGAGATGGTGATCCACAAGGCAGCGGTAGAGAGGCACAAATAGCATAGATAAAAGGGGGTGGGCGGTTAGCTCCTCCTGCCCCCATATATCCCTTCGAACGCACC
>JAOZSS010000171.1 GCA_029939545.1 Kiritimatiellia bacterium
TAGAACATCATCCTCAATGCGAAAGGCTTTCTTTTCCGTCTTCTCGGGATCAAGGGACTGGATGAAGCGGGGTTCTCCAAAAAGGAACCTGAGATGCTCAATGCTCTCGAGCTGGTCCTTGAGTGCCGCATAGGCATAGATGGTGAAATAGGCGGAAACAAAAGAGAGGTCGGCTCCCGGCTTGATTCTTTCGCGCAGGAACTCTCCGATCGTGCCCCGCCGATAGTTATCCCGTATACCCGATGTTGTGGCTCCAGGTTCCGTCATTTCCATCTGTCCCTCAGCGCGCCTCGCGCCACTCCATCCTCAGTGCAATCGCAGACTATTGAGAGATATCAAAGAAGCAGGATTGAGTCAAAGGGTTCACCTGATTTTGTTGGGTCAAGATCGCTATTCAAGGCGCGCAAGATGCGAAGGTGACTTGATCTCGGAATCTTCTTTGTCCCGACATCGAGACACGGTATTATTCCGCAGGTTAGCTGACACGTATGTTGCTGTAAGGAGAGAGGCCATGCCCTACGAAGTTGAGCAAGCACGAGTCCATGATGATCCCACGCGACGGGCAACGCTATTTCCCATGGCAGGTATTGCCAGGGGGCCCGTTTCGCCCACAGGCCTCTGCGAGCGAATCGGACTCAATTGGCAGGCGGCCGTCTGGCTGCACGAGAAGGGCTGGCTGAGCTTTGACCCCCAGGCCGTACCGGAGATGAGTTCATCCCAAGACGCGGAGCTGCGCTTTGTCGGCATACTCGTGGCCACGGGCTGCGGGGAGCCAATGCTCACCGTTATGCTGCGCGATCTCACCAAACCGTACGCTTACCGGATCGATAAGATGTACTTCGCATGGGAGGACCGCACCTGGCGAATCCTGCCCGACGAGGCGGAGAATCGCCGCCGCGTTGAACGCTGGATCGATGAGCTCGAAGAATCCGCCTCCCTCGACAGCCTTGAATCCCTCCGAGGCCAAGTAGAGAAAGCCATCCGCGAAGTCCAATCCTGGGGGGTGTATTAGCTCCTTAAATCTTGGATAGGTTTCGTCGACCCTCCACGATTGACATTCCTCCCCCCACAACGGCATAGTCTGTGGGCCAAGGAGATTGTGATGGTTAAAGCGAAGATTATTGGGGCCTGCGGGTATGGCGGCGTGGGGATTTCGGAGCTGCTGCTCGGGCATCCGGAGGCCGAGATCGGGGCCCTCGTGGATATCGAGAATGTCGGCGCCAAACTGAGTGATCTCTATCCTCACCTGTCCGGGCATGTTGACAACGTGGTGGTAGCCCCCGACTCGCCCGAGGCACTTGCGTCGGCGGACGTGGTGTTCATGGCCACCCCCGACCGCATCGGCATGAAGCTGGCCTCGGCCGAGCTGGAGAAAGGTGCCAGGATCATCGATTACAGCGGTGACTTCCGGTTTAACGACGCCGATGCCTATGCCGAGTACGCACGCCGGATCGATCTGGACACGGAGCATGCCGCGCCCGAACTACTTCCCCAGGCAGTCTACGGCATCCCCGAGCTGCATCGCAGTGAAGTCACGGCCGACACGCGCATTGTCGGCAATCCCGGCTGCTTTGCCGTAAGCTGCATCGTGGGCTTGGCCCCGGCGGTTAAGGAGGGCCTCCTGGCCCCCAAGAGCATCATCTGCGACTGCAAGACCGGTGTCTCCGGTGCGGGCCGAAAACCCCATGCGGTGTTTCACTACCCGGCCCGGTACGACATGATGAACGCCTACAAGCTGGCCGGACACCAGCACGTCTGCGAGATCGAACGTGAGCTCGGGCTTCTGGCCGGTCAGGATGTCGTCGTGACCTTCACGGCCCAGGTCGTCCCGGTCTGCCGGGGCATCATGTCGACCCTTTACGGAGCACTGACCGGGGAGGCGACCGAAGCAGACGTCCTGGCTATGTACACCGCGTTCTACGAGGGCGAACGTTTCGTCCAGGTGTTCCCCAGCACGGCCCCCATTGGATCGATGCACGTACGCGGCACGAATGGCGTCAAGCTCGTCATCAGCGTTGATGAGCGGACACGGCGTCTGCGGGTCGTCTCCTATATCGACAACCTCGTTAAAGGGCAGGCCGGATCGGCCCTGCAGAACATGAACCTGCTCTTCGGGCTGGAGGAGACGGCAGGATTGGATAGACCGGGTATCTACCCGTGAGCCGCCCAAGCGGTCCACGACGGAGCCCACAAGCAACACAGCGGGAGATAGTAGATATGGATAATGAAGCAGTTCAGACCATCATCGCCGAAGACATCGAGATCACCGGTTCCGTCAAGTGCGCCAGTACGATTCAGATCGACGGCAAACTGAACGGTGACCTGACCAGTGCCGGGAACACCACGATCGGCGCCAACGCGGTCATCAACGGCAACATCGCGTCCGACTCGGCCGTGGTTAAGGGCCAGGTCAACGGAAACGTGAGCGCGAAGGATCGCATCCAGCTGACCGCCACGGCCAAGCTGACCGGCGACATACGCGCCAAGCGCCTGAGCGTCGAAGACGGAGCTACCCTCATCGGCAAGACCGAGGTCAACCCCTCCGGCCAGGCTCCTTCCCGTGCCACGAGCGACCACAAGCCGGTCCAGCCCGCCGCCGAGGAAGGCGTTGTGATCGGGGCCGAGGCGGAACCCAAGGGCGACGACAAGAACAAGGGCCTCTTTCAGAAGAAATAAGCCCACTGACCTGAAAGGGGAATAGGTGGCCGCAAAGGACCCACTGGTCATTGACGGCTTCGCATCCGTCCAAGCTGTCCGTCGCGCGGGGAAGAACAGAAAAAAACCCCACTACGGACAGTCCAGGACCACTCTGCCCGCCGCCGACAAGAAGGCGAGAACAGGCACAAAGGCGGGACCCAGGGCCAAGATTGGTCACACGGTCGTGCCCGACATCTTCGAGATTGTCTGCTACGAGTGCGGCTACACGTTTAACCTGCGCGGCCGTATCCAGAAGACCTACTGTCCCAAGTGCCGCAAGACGCTCGTGGCCGACGAGCAGATCATCGAGTCCGACTGGTCGGGACGTGTGAAGACTATCGGCACCGTACAGGTACGCAACGGGGGCAGCCTGACCAAGGCACACGTGGTGGTCGGCAGCCTGATTCTCGATGGCCGGATAGAGGAGAGCACCACCAAGATCGGCCGTCGTCTCGAGCTTGGATCCAACGCGTCCGGCGATATTGCCAAAATCGATACACGTGATATCCTGATCCGTGCCGATGCCAAGCTCTCGTACCGTGCCAAGCTGCGGTGCGAGAACCTGATCGTCGAGGGAGACTTCCGGGGCACGGTGGAGGTGAGCGGGCTCGTCACCGTGATGTCGGGCGCTTTTCTGCAGGGACGGGTCAAGGCGGCCCGGCTCCTGTTGCACGAGGGCGGCGGCCTCAAGGCCACAGTAAAGATTGCAGGAACAAAGTAAAGACTCAGGACTACTATCATGGCAGCACGACAAAGCGGTTTAGGACGTGGACTCGGAGCACTGATTCGGGATGGCGTTGACGCCACGCCCGAACCCGAGCAAGAGCAACCTGCGCCCCCCGGCATCCAACGCATCCCGGTAGACAACATCACCCCGTGCGCATTCCAGCCGCGTCGGGCGTTCGACGAAGACGCCCTTGGCGAGCTGGCCCAGTCCATCCGCCAACGCGGCGTCCTACAGCCCCTGCTGGTTCGCACCTCGGGCGAAGGCTTCGAACTGATGGCCGGCGAACGCCGTCTGCGCGCATCGATCCAAGCCGGACTTGAAGATGTCCCTGTCATCATCATGGAAGCCGACGACGAGCAGGCGCTCGAAGTGGCGCTGGTTGAGAACCTGCAACGCGAGGATCTCAGCATCGTCGAGATTGCAGATGGCTACCAGCTCCTGCTCGACCGTTTCCAACTCACGCATGAGCAAGTGGCCGACCGCGTCGGCTGCTCGCGCAGCGCCGTCACCAACGCGCTCCGCATTCGCGAGCTTCCCGATCCCGTCAGGGCGCTGTTGGCTGAAGGCAAGCTCACCGCCGGCCACGCCAAGCTCCTCACCGGGCTGGTCATTCCCGAGGAACAGGCCCAGGTTGCCGACGCCGCGGTCACCCAGGGGCTTTCCGTACGGGCACTCGACGATCTGATCAAGAAAATGCAGCGGCCTCCGCGTAAGCCACGCGCTATGAAGCAAGACTTGCCCGCCAGCCACATCGGCCACCTCTCCGACCGCCTGCACAGCCACTTCGGCACCAGCGTCCGGGTCACCCCCAGCCGCACCTACGCCAACGGCAAGAAAGGCAAAGGCCATATCCAGATCGACTTCTTCTCCAATGAAGACCTGGATAGGATTATTGAGCTGATAGGGCTGGAGATTGACTGAGCAGGAGCCGGGCGCAAAGGAATCGGCTCTATGTCTGAAGAGCTTAACAATCACTCGCCCCACCGGGGCAAGCCCGGTGGTGGCGCGATCTCAAGCGCTGTATTCGCCATCATCCTTGCGATCTCTGGTTGTTCCCGTTCCCCTGCCCCGTCTAATCTCCCCTCGCCCGATGCCGTCGACGGTAAGGTGGCGCTGAGGGAAGTGGCGCGCTTCGTGGCGGTGGGCCCGCGCGTGTCCGGCACGCCCGGAGCATCCCGCGCCGCGGCGCATCTTTCCGACCGACTGCGCGGGTCAGGCTACCGCCCGCGCCTCGATGCTTTTTCTGAAAGCACGGTGGGGGGTGACATCGTCTTTGCCAACGTGATCGGTCTTCCCCCCGGCCTGGCCGGAACCACGCTGGCCGAGGTCTTGGCGGAGGCTGAAGAACCCGTGGTGATTCTCCTGTCGCACTACGATACCAAGGCTGGCATCTCGGACCGTTTCGTCGGTGCCAACGATTCAGGATCCAGCACCGGATTGCTTCTTCATCTCGCCGACCTCCTGGGGGCTGAGGGATCCACCTCGCCACCCGTCATTCTTGCCTTTGTCGATGGCGAAGAGTGCCGCCACGAATACGGACCTCGTGATGGCCTGCACGGTAGCCGGCATCTGGCCAACCAGATCGTGGCGGCGGGCCAGCAGGACAAGGTGCGTTGCGTCATCGTGCTCGACATGATTGGCGACAAAGACCTGGACATTCGGATTCCACACAACACGACACGCGAGCTGCTGCGCCTTGCCTTCAAGGCCGCTGATGAGGAGGGCGTGCGGTCGCAATTCGGCCTCTCACGCAGCGCGATACTGGACGACCACGTTCCGTTCCTCGAACGCAAGATCCCGGCCATTGACCTGATCGATCTCCAGTTTGGCTCCGCCCCGGGTCAGAACGACTACTGGCACACGGACGCCGATACGATCGACAAGCTGAGTGCGGCAAGCCTGGAAACCGTGGGAAAAGTGGTGCTGAGGATGCTTCATCGGCTCGCGGGGACGCTCGCCCTCCAGGATTGACCCCAAT
>JAOZSS010000172.1 GCA_029939545.1 Kiritimatiellia bacterium
CGCCGGGTGCACAGCAGGGCAGGCAAGACCAGGCCCAGGGCAACAAAGTCAAGGTGCTTGAGCAGGATATGTAACGAGGCTCCGGGGGCCACGCCAAGAGGGATAAGCAGGCAGGCCAGCACAAGGAAAAGCAGCGCAAGCAGACCGGGAGGATTGATCCAGGCCGCCAAAACATGACGACCAGCCGTGCAGAAGGCGTAGATCACCGTGAGTAGAATCGCCACATCCTGAACGGCCTTGGATCGGAATTTCCAGGCGGCGAAGAGGGCCACGGCACCCAGCAGAATTATCCCCACGGAGCGTACGGGGCTCCGGGAATCTATCAGGCAGGCCGAATCCTCTTCAGGTGGGGAGCTCCTCCCAGACAGAGAGGAATAGCGAGACCGCCTCATCACAGATCCCCCGCGGTAGCCTGTTGGGGTGTCTCGGCCTCGTCTAGCGGCGTCGCTCTGACACGGCCCCGCCTGAACAGGCGACCGAAGACCCGGCCAAAGAAGTCACGGATTCTCACACCCACGCTCGGGCGACGAAGTTTCTCCAGCCGCCGATAGCCGGAGAGGAGCTCCTCGGGGGAGAAGTCCTTGCGATTGACATTCTCGGCCAGCTCCATCTCCAGCTTGTCAGCCGGATTGTCACGATCTACGACCACGGCGTCGATCGTGTACCATCCCAGTTTGCGGGCCGAAAGCAGACGGCGATGACCGGCAATCAGCTCGTTCTTGCGAGTGACCATGATCGGGCTCATCTGCCCGAAGCTCTGCATACTGTCCATGAGCGTCGTCAGGTCGCCCACATCCGTCCGCACACGCTCCTTGATGACAACCGAATTGACCGATATCTGCATTTTAGACTCCGCCGCCGTACCTTATCCCACAACCCAGAACCCGACTCGGCCGGAAAGTTCAGACCTCAGTGTCGCACATCACGCCGCTTCTTCAAGCATGGAGTGCGAAATGCGGAATTGAATTCGAGGACGGGAAGCTGTACTACTTAGCCTAAACCTAATCATGAAAAACACAACTCACAGCATGCCTTCGAAGCACCGGCGACCGCGCCGTCGACGACCGCATGCCGTCACCGCCCAGCCATCGCCCCAGCCACACATGTTCAGCGTGCCCAACCCGTTCAAGGGCAACATCCCCCGCAAGCTGTTCCTCCCCGTCGGGCGCATCCTCGACAAGGTGCTGGGGCTGGATGGCATCTACGACATCTACATGCGCAGTGCCGCCGGCTCCCGTGAGCGCCCTTTCTCTGACAATGTGCTGGAGGCCATGGACCTCACGTTCGAGGTGTCGGAAGCCGACGTGGCGCGTATCCCCGAGACGGGGCCGATCGTCGTCGTGGCCAACCATTGTTTCGGCGGCGTCGAAGGCGTGCTGCTTGCCTCCCTGCTGCGGATGGTGCGCCAGGACGTCCGCATTATGGCCAACTACATGTTGTCCCGTATCCCGGAGATGCATGAGCTATTCTTTTTCGTCGATCCGTTCGGCGGCAAGGATGCCCCGCGCTCCAATATCCGCCCGATCAAGCAGTCCATCAAGTGGCTCCGCAATGGCGGCGCTTTCGGTGTATTTCCCTCCGGCGAGGTCGCGCATTTCGATCCACGCAAACGTGCTGTCGTTGAGGGCGAGTGGAGCACATCCATCGGCGGCGTGATACGCCGCACGAAGGCGACGGTTGTACCGGTCTTCTTCGACGGATCCAACACGGTCCTGTTTCACCTGCTCGGGCTTGTCCATCCCCGTCTGCGCACGGCCCGGCTGCCACACGAGTTACTCAACAAGCAGGGACGCACCATTCCTGCCTATATTGGGAATCCGATTCCTTTCTCTCGTCTTGAGGACATCGATACCGACCGCGAGATCATCGACTATGTCCGGATGAGAACCTACAACCTCAGCAACCGCAAAGGCCATCGATCGCACCGCATCATCAGGCTACCCCGTCAAAGCCCGCCAGCCAGTGTCCAAACGCCTGTTGCGGATCCCGTCTCTGCTGACAAGCTTGCGGCAGAGCTGGATGCTTTGGATGCCGACCAGTGTATGCTCACGTCCAAGGAGCTTTCGGTATGGGAGGTCACGGCGAGGCAAGCACCCGCGATTCTTCACGAGATTGGACGCCTGCGCGAGGAAGCGTTTCGAGCTGTCGGTGAAGGCACCGGACGTGCGATCGATCTGGACGAGTATGACGACTACTATCACCACCTTTTCCTCTGGAACAGCGACAGTCGCGAAATTGTGGCGGCGTATCGGCTCGGGGCAACAGACGAGATCATCCCACAGCGAGGGCTCCGCGGGCTCTACACGTATAGCCTGTTTCGCTATCGACGCAAGCTGATCGACCGCATTCAGCCTGCACTGGAGCTGGGGCGCTCCTTTGTTCGGATCAGCTACCAGAGGAACTACACTCCTCTTCTGACGCTGTGGAAGGGCATTGCCACATTTGTCGCACGCAACCCTCGCTATCACATGCTGTTCGGTCCTGTCAGCATTTCCGATGACTACGGCACCCGGTCACGCAACCTACTCATGGCCTTCCTGAAAATGAACAAGTTTGAACCCGAGCTGGCGCGCCTGGTCAAGGCACGGACACCCGTGCGCCAGCCCTTCCTGCGCAAGCTGCGTCACCGGGAAATGCGCACCGTGGTAGAGAACATCGACGAAGTGGAATCGCTTATCGCCGATGTTGAGACGAATATGAAAGGGATGCCGATCTTGTTGAAGCAGTACCTCAAGTTGGGAGGTAAGCTGCTTGGCTTTAACATTGACCCGGCATTTCACTACGTGTTGGATGGGTTGATCCTGGTTGACCTGCGGGAAACGGATGACCGCATACTGCGGCGGTACATGGGCAACAAACCCTTTGCCGAGTACCGGGCGTTCTGGCGGGAGCAGCAAGACATCAGCTAGACGCGGAAGACTGTTTACCATGAAGCAACCGAACATTTTGTTTATCATGTCGGACGATCATGCGGCGCACGCGATGAGCTGCTACCGCAGCCGCATCAACCGGACCCCGGGCATTGACCGTATTGCCTCGGAAGGCATGCGTTTCAACAACTGCTTCTGCACCAATTCCATCTGTACGCCAAGCCGGGCCGCCATCCTGACCGGGACCTATAACCACGTTAACGGCGTGACCACGCTGGCCACCATGATGGACAACCGCCTGCAGACGTTCCCAAAGCTATTGCAGGGGGCCGGCTACCAGACAGCCGTGGTCGGCAAGTGGCACTTGGGCCAGGGGAAAGAGCACGAACCAACCGGATTCGATTACTGGTGTGTGCTCCCCGGTCAGGGCCTGTACCACGACCCGGAAATGATCGAGATGGGCGAGAAGAAGACGGTTCCCGGCTATGTCACCGACCTCATCACGGAGCGTTCATTAGACTGGTTGAAGCAACGCGATACGAACCGGCCCTTCTGTCTGCTCTGTCACCACAAAGCGCCGCACCGCCCTTGGGAACCGGCGCCGCGCCACCTCGACCGGCTACGGTACACGAAGATTGCTGAACCGGAGACTCTACACGACGACTACCGCAATCGGGCACGCGCGGCTGCGGCCGCCACGATGCGGGTTGATCGCGATCTGGACGCCACCGACCTGAAGGAGCCCACTCCCGATGGCCTGTCGGAAGTGGAAGAACGGAAGTGGAAGTACCAGCGTTACATAAAGGACTACCTGTCGTGTATCGCTTCGGTGGATGAGAGCGTTAACTCGCTCCTGGACTACCTCGACGAGAACGGGCTGGTCGAAGACACGATCGTGATTTACACCTCTGCCCAGGGCTTCTTCCTGGGAGACCACGGCTGGTATGACAAGCGGTTCATGTACGAAGAGTCGCTGCGTATGCCTTTTGTCATTCGCTACCCGCGCGAGATTGCGCCGCATTCAGTGTGCGATGACATGATCCTGAACGTCGATATTGCCTCCACGTTCCTTGACTTCGCCGACATATCCATCCCCTCCGATATACAGGGCAGCAGCTTCCGCTCCCTCTTGGGCGGCAAGGTGCCGGCCGACTGGCAAACATCCATGTACTACCGCTACTGGATGCACCTGGCCCATCACAACGTCTATGCCCACTACGGCGTACGGACCCTGCGCTTCAAGCTGATCTACTACTACTCAGACAGCATGGGACAGCCCGGATCGATCGATGAATCACGCGAACAGGAATGGGAGCTCTTTGATCTTGAACGCGACCCGCAGGAGATGAACAACGTCTACCACGACCCGGAGTACGCCGACGTTGTGACCGACCTTAAAGAAGAGCTGCACCGCCTGCAGGAACAAGTGGGCGATTCGCCTTGCAAAGAGATATAGGGCGCGTCGCCCTACTTCACGGTCTTGCGCGTGAGCTTGCCCAGAGCCTTCCACAGTCCGTCGGCACCTTTCTCAGCCAGAATTTCCTTGCGCGCGTCAGCATCGGAGAACGTCTCTGCCAGCCCTGCCAGCAGTTTCAGGTAGAACGCACTGGCGGCGGTCGGAATCACGATAAACACCACGATTTGAGTCAACTGCTCCTGGTCGCTATCCCACTGAATGCCTTTTGACGACAGGCCCACTGCGAGTGTCAGGCCACCTCCTTCGACGCCGCGCACATGCGGCACAGCCAGCCCATGTCCCACTGCGGTGCTCACAATGGCTTCGCGTTGCAGCGAGGCCTCGACAAGCTTATCGGAACCTTCCACGAACCCCTCGGATTCCAGCTTGGAGGCCATCTCCGAGATGACGTCCTCAACCGAGGTTGAAGAGAGTTTGGGGATCATCAGAGAAGGCGACGAGAACCGGGCAATGCCGCCCTTCTGCCGTCCCGTGCGCCGCCGCTTGCTCGCAATCCGCTTGGCGGCAGATTCCACAAAATAGAGCATGCGCGCACAGTTTGGGCAGCTATGCACCTCCCGCGCAAGCCGTACGGCCTGGACCAAGCTGATCGGCAGTATCATTCCGCAACCGGAACAGACCTGCTCACCTATCGGGACAATGGCCGACTGCTGCTTGTTGTTGAGTTTCTCAGCGTGTTCGCGAATATCTCGCGGCAGTTTGGCCGTCATGCCCTTGATGGCGTCGTTTAACTTGTCCAGGTGTGCCTCACCATTCATGACCTTCTGCTCGTTGCGGATGAGAATCAATTCCTCCAACTGAATCAACTGGTTCACTACGGGATGCATAAAAAACCTCCAGGTAAGCCCTTTGGGCATATGATCGAAGCATCCGATGCTAACAGAGGAATCGTAGGAACACCACCTCTTTCAAATACCTTTTTCGTATGCGGTGGTCTTGACACCCTACCTGTCGCATGATAAAAAGCCGCCGTATTTTTGACAT
>JAOZSS010000173.1 GCA_029939545.1 Kiritimatiellia bacterium
AGAAAATACGAGAAGGGCAAGGGCGACACAGAACCTTGAACCTCTGAACCGTGAAGTGAAGAACCCATCGTCTGCTTTGTGCTTGTGCCGGCAATCGGGGGGCGGGTATTGTTTGAGGTTTGCTTGGAAAAGGGCACAGAAAGCGTCGCTGAGCTTGTGTTTGAACGGCGACGCGGAAGCGTGGTGTGGCTATGAAAGAGATTGGATTGGGACTGTTGGGCTTCGGGACCGTTGGTGCCGGCGTGGTGCGCGGTCTGCAGGAGAACGGCGAGCTGATGGCGAGTCGGCTGGGCGTGAAGCTGGTGTTACGGCGCATCGCGGACCTTGACCTGGAGTCGGACCGCGGCGTGACCGTGGACCGAGGCATTCTGACGACGGACGCGAAGGCGGTGATCGACGACCCGGATGTGGACGTGGTGATCGAGCTGGTTGGCGGTACCGGAGTGGCGAAGAAGTTTGTCCTGCGCGCGCTGGAGCAGGGCAAGCCGGTCGTGACGGCGAACAAGGCGTTGCTGGCCGATTTCGGGGCTGAGATCTTCGATCTGGCCCGCGACATGCAGACGGATATATATTTCGGCGCCAGTGTCGGCGGCGGCATTCCTATTATAAGGGCGCTGCGCGAGGGACTCTCGGCCAACCGGATCCAGAGCATCCACGGCATTCTGAACGGGACCTGCAACTACATCCTGACCGAGATGGAACGCGCGGGCGTTCCGTTTGACGAGTGCCTGGCCGATGCGCAGGCGAAGGGCTATGCCGAGGCGGAACCGAGCCTGGATATCGACGGGTTTGATACGGCGCACAAGGCGGTGATCCTGGCCTCGTTGGCGTACGGCGGGACGGTGCCGATGGACGCGGTGTTCGTAGAGGGCATTCGCGGGCTGTCGGATCTGGATATCGGCTATGCGCGTGATTTGGGTTACCGGCTTAAGCTGCTCGCGGTGATCAAGTCGGACGCCGGCGCGGTGGAAATCCGCGTGCATCCGTCGCTGGTGCCGCTGGACAGCATGCTCGGTTCGGTGAGCGGCGTGTTTAACGCGGTGCTGGTGAACGGCGATATGACCGGCGACACGCTCTACTACGGACGCGGCGCGGGTGCGGACCCGACTGCCAGCACGGTGCTGGGCGACGTGGTGGACGTGGTGCGGAACCTGGAATCGGGCTCGGCCCACCGCATCGCGGCGATTCCCGAATCGGGTGACGCGATTAGGATCCGGCCGATGTCGGAGGTAAAGACACGCTACTACCTGCGACTTTGCCTGAAGGATGAGCCCGGGGTGCTGTCGCAGATTACGAACGCGCTGGGCAAGCACCAGATCAGCTTGGCCTCGGCGCTGCAGAAGGATGAGCCGGAAGCCAACCACGTGCCGGTGGTCTTCATGACCCATGCGGCCGTGGAGGCGGAAGTGGATGCGGCATTGAAGGAGATCGCCACACTGGATTGCGTATCGGGTCAGCCGGTGCGGTTACGGATTGAAGGGTAAGGGGAACAGCGGCCAAATCAACGGTCTCTGGAGGCGGGGTGCCCTCACCCCGCTCGTTGCGGCCCGAGGGCAGGCCACCTCCAGTTCAGATTTCTGAAGCGAGAAGTGCAAAGAGGGCGGGACGATGAAGGTTTGTAAATTTGGTGGAAGTTCGTTGGCGGATACGGCGCAGGTGGCGCAGGTGTGCGATGTAGTGTTGGGCGATCCGGATCGTCGGCTGGTCGTGGTGTCGGCCCCGGGCAAGCGGTTCAAGGATGACATCAAGGTCACCGATTTGCTGATCGCCTGTGCGAACGCACGCTTGGATGGCACGCCGACCGACGAGGCGCTGGAGGCTGTGGTGGCACGCTACCGCGAGATCCAGGAGACGCTCGGCGTGGATTCTGCGGTGACCGAAGCCATCTCGGAGAACCTGGCCACAACAGTGGCCGGCAGCACCGAGCACCGCGAGCGTTTCATGGACGCGATGAAGGCTGCTGGCGAGGACAACTCGGCTCGGCTGGTCGCGGCGGAGCTGCAGCGGCGCGGCGTGGATGCGCGCTATCTGAATCCCGGCGATGCCGGTTTGCTTCTGAGTGATGAGTATGGCAATGCCCGGCTGCTGCCGGAGTCGTACGACCACCTGGCGCGCTTGCGCGAGGCCGAGGGTATCACGGTGTTTCCCGGCTTCTTTGGCTACACGCGTGAGGGCGAAGTGGTGACCTTCCCGCGTGGCGGGTCGGACATCACGGGGTCGATCCTCGCGGCCGCGGTGAAGGCGGATCTGTATGAGAACTTCACGGACGTGGACTCGGTTTGTGCCGTCGACCCCGACCTGGCGCCGGACGTGCAGCCGATCGGTGAGATCACGTATCGTGAGATGCGGGAACTGTCGTATGCCGGATTCGGCGTGCTGCATGATGAGGCCATTATCCCGGCTGTGCATGCGGGCATCCCGATCAGGATCTGCAACACGAATCGGCCCGAGCTGCCGGGCACGCTGATCATGGCCGAGCGCGAAGTGACGCACGGCTCGGTGGTTGGTGTCGCCGGCTCATCCGGGTTCTGCACGGTGTTTGCGAGCAAGTACCTGATGAACCGCGAGGTCGGGTTCGGGCGCCGCTTTCTGCAGTTCTTTGAAGAAGAGGGTCTGTCGTTCGAGCATATGCCGTCGGGTGTCGACAATATTTCGATTATCCTGCGCGAAGACGAACTGGACGAAGCCACCGAGGGTCGCATTGTGGCGCATATCCGCGATGAGATGGGCGCTGACAGCGTGAGCGTCGAGCATGGGCTTGCGCTGGTGATGGTGGTGGGCGAAGGCATGCGCTACACGGTGGGTGTGGCGCGGCGGGCCACGGCGGCGCTGGCGGAAGCGAACGTCAACATCGAGATGATTAACCAGGGCTCTTCGGAGATCAGCATTATGTTCGGTGTCAAGGAAGGCGACCGCACCGCCGCGATGAAGGCGCTGTATGCGGAATTTTTTTGAGTAGGCCGTCGATACCGGCTAGGAGTGTAGGGCACCACCGCGTGGTGCCGGCCGCATGCGGTGCGGCCCTACAAGCTACCGGTGAGGTGTGAGAGGATTAGTGATGATGACGACGAAAGTTGCCCTGTACGACACAACGCTGCGTGATGGTGCGCAGGCGGAAGGGTTGTCATTTTCGGCTGCGGGCAAGCTGCAGCTTGTGCGACGGCTCGACACTTTTGGCGTCGACTACATTGAGGGCGGCTATGCGGGTTCGAACGAGAAGGACATGGCGTTCTTTAAGGCACTACGCGATGAGCCGCTCAAGCATGCGCGCATGGCTGCATTCGGAAGTACGCGCCGGGCACGGACGCGCGTAAAGGATGATCCTTATGTGCCCAGCCTGATCAAGGCTGGTACGCCTGTCTGCACCCTATTCGGCAAGACTTGGAAGCTGCACGTCAGGGATGTCCTGCGTACCACGCTCAAAGAAAACCTGGCGATGATCGCCGACACGGTGGGGTATCTCAAGGACCACGACCGCGAGGTGTTCTTCGATGCCGAGCATTTCTTTGATGGCTACAAGGATGACCCCGACTACGCCATGCGCTGCCTTGAGGCGGCCATCGGCGCCGGCGCGGACGGTGTCGTGCTGTGCGATACAAACGGCGGCACGCTGCCGCACGAGGTCTATGCGGCGACGCGTGCCGTGATCGCTGCGGTTAAGGTTCAGGTCGGCATCCATGCGCACAATGACAGTGGTATGGCCGTGGCCAATGCGCTTGAAGCCGTGCGCGCGGGCGCTACGCAGGTGCAGGGTACGATCAACGGGTATGGCGAGCGCTGCGGCAACGCCAACCTGACGACGCTGATCCCGGTCCTGCAGCTCAAGCTGGGGCACCGCTGCCTGCGCGCCAACCAGATGGGCGCGCTGAGGGAGTTGTCGCTGTTCGTGGATGACCTGGTCAACCTGCGGCCCGATCAGCGGGCACCGTTCGTGGGGGGCAGTGCGTTCAGTCACAAGGGCGGACCGCATGTCAACGCGGTGAGCAAGAACCCGGTCACATTCGAGCACATTGATCCGACCGAGGTCGGCAACGAGCGTAAGATCCTGGTATCCGAGCTCTCGGGCGGCAGCAACGTGCTGCTCAAAGCCATAGAGCTGGGAGCGGGCCACGAGCAGTCGTCGGAAGACACGCGCGAGGTGCTGAAGGCGCTTAAAGAGCTGGAGAGCAAGGGGTACGCCTTTGAGGCGGCGGATGCGTCGTTCCGGATGCTGATCCAGAAGGTCCTCAAGGAGCATAAGCCGTTCTTCGACCTGGAAGGGTTCCGCGTGATCGTGGAGAAGCGCGGTAAGGAAGAGGAGTGCGTGTCGGAGGCCACGATCAAGGTACGCGTGAAGGGCGAGGTCGAACAGACGGTCGCCGAAGGCGATGGCCCGGTCAACGCGCTCGACGGCGCGCTGCGCAAAGCGCTGATCCGGTTCTACCCGGAGATAGCGAACGTGGTGCTGACGGACTTTCGCGTGCGTATTCTGGATCCGCAGGAAGCCACGGCGGCCACCACCCGCGTTCTGATCGAGTCGAGCGACGGCGAAGAAAGCTGGGGCACGGTCGGCGTGTCGGGAAATATCATCGAGGCGGCCTGGGAGGCCCTGATCGACAGTGTGGAATACAAGCTCTTCCGGGAAGAAGAGAAAAGGCGCAAGCGGAAGAACTAACATGGATGAACAGGATAGAGAGGATGCATCCTGCTTATCCTGTCTATCCATGTGAATGGACTCTTATGGACAAACATTACGACACACATCGAATTGAAGATGCCTGGTACGAGACCTGGCTGGAGACTGGTACGTTCCACAGCGATCACACGCAAGGGGGCGAGCCCTATTGCGTGATGATTCCGCCGCCGAACGTCACCGGCATTCTGCATATGGGGCATGCGCTCAACAACACGATCCAGGACATCCTGGCGCGCTGGCGGCGCATGGAGGGGCGCAACGTGATCTGGATGCCGGGCACAGACCACGCCGGCATTGCCACGCAGAATGTGGTGGAGCGCGCGCTGAAAAAAGAAGGCAAGACGCGCGACGATCTCGGCCGCGATGCGTTCATCAAGCGGGTATGGGAGTGGCGCGCCGAGTATGGCGGCACGATCATTCGCCAGCTCAAGCGGTTGGGCGCTTCGTGCGACTGGGAACGCGAACGCTTCACGATGGACGAGGGGCTGAGTGATGCGGTGGCGGAAGTCTTCGTGCGCCTCTACGAGAAGGGGCTGATCTATCGCGCCAACTACATCATCAACTGGTGTCCACGCTGTCAAACGGCGCTTTCCGACGAGGAGAGCGAGCACCAGGACAACGTCGGCAAGCTCTACCATGTCCGCTACCGA
>JAOZSS010000025.1:0-11774 GCA_029939545.1 Kiritimatiellia bacterium
AGTATTGTTAAACGCGACGGGACGGTTGTGCGTTACCGGTGTGACCGGATCGAGACCGCAATTTTCAAGGCCACCACTGCCATCGGGAAGCCCAACCGCAAGCTGGCGAAAGCCATGGCGGCCAAGGTCGAGGAGGCCCTGGTGGCCACCTACCATGGCGACGCGCTGCCGTCCGTAGAGGACATCCAGGATGTGGTCGAGAACATCCTGATGGTGCACCACCACACCAAGGTGGCGCGCGACTACATCATCTATCGTCACCAGCGTGCCATGACGCGTGCCGCGCGTGCCTACGCCTTTGAGGTGACCGATAACGTTCCCTACAAGAAAATCTACGAAGTGTTGCGCTGGAACATGGATCACCAGTGCGACTCCGTGGCATCGCTCAACCGAATCATCGCGCGCAAGGAGATGCCCGACCTGATCGCGGCAACCGACCGCCGGTACACCGAGGAGGCACATGCCGCCGCCGTGCGCATCATCGAGGATCTCGACGACATTCGCATCGTCATCATCGCCGGGCCGTCGTCTTCAGGCAAGACGACAACCATGATAAAGATCGGCCAGAAGTTGAAGACGGCCGGCGTACGCTTCAAGGCCATCAACATCGACCACTACTTCTTTGATCTCGAACAGCACCCGCGTGATGAGTTCGGCGATTACGACTACGAGACGCCGCAGGCGTTGGACCTTAAGCTGATCAACACACACTTGTGTCAGCTTCTAGACGGTAAGACGATCAAGACACCGGACTACGACTTCAAGACGGGACAGCGCACGCTCGACGTACACTCGTTCAAGCTGGAGAAGAACGAGTTGCTTCTGATCGACTCGTTACACGGTTTGTACGACCAGATGTCATGCAGCGTTCCCGACGAACACAAGTTCAAGGTCTACATTGAAACGCTTGGCCAGTTCCGGAGTGATGACGGTGTCTTCATGCGTTGGGCCGACAATCGGATGTTGAGACGCATGATCAGGGACAAGCAGTTCCGGAACCTACAGCCAATGGACACGCTGACCCATTGGCATTACGTCCGCCACAGCGAACTGAGGCACATCATTCCCTTTATCAAGAACGCCGACTGTATCATCAACAGCGCCATGCCATACGAGCTTCCGTTCCTGAAGTATCGCCTGTTCCGCTACATCTCGGCCGCGACAGACCGTTTTCCCGACGATCCGCGCCGTCTCGACGCCCACATTCGCGCCAACCGCGTCTATGACCTGCTCAAGCCCCTGCGCGGCGTCCGCGACCCCGCCCCCATTCCCGGCGACTCGCTCCTGCGCGAGTTCATCGGCGGCAGCACCTATGGGTATTAGGGGGAGGAGGTCGGAGATCGGCAGTCGGAGGACGGAAGAGCAAGCAGGCCGACTTCGGATCTCCGACCTCCGATTTCCGGCTAGATCCGCTCGAGGGTTTTGAGGCCGAGGAGGTCGAGGCCTTGTTTCAGGATCGCAGCCACGATGCCGCAGAGGCGGACGCGGCTTTCGCGGACGCCTTCGGGCGCTTTCAGGAACGGGACGTTTTGGTAGAAGGAGCTGTAGGTCTGGGCCAGCTCGTAGAGGTAGTCGGTCAGGACGTTGGGCTTGTACTGGTGCGCCGCACGGGTGACGACCTCACCGAAGCGTATGCTCTGCAGCGCCAGCGCCCGCTCAATGGTCTCATCGAGACGGAGCGGCTCGGTCTCGGGTGTTCCCTCCGGGAAGCGGTCGGCATACTTGTCGCGCACGCTGGCAATACGGGCATAGGCGTATTGCAGGTAGGGGCCTGAGTTGCCGTCCAGTGCCAGCGCCTTGTCCCACGTGAAGGTCACGAGGCTCTGCGGGTTCTGGCTGAGGTCGGCATATTTCACCGCGCCGACCCCCACGGCCGCGGCCACGGCGCGGCGCTCCTCCTCGGGCATGTCGGGGGACGAGGCCTCGATGATGTCGAGCGCACGGCTCTCGGCTTCGTGTAGCAGCGCCTCCAGTTTGATCACGTTGCCTTCGCGCGTCGAGAAGGTGGCCTCCGGCAGTCGCATCAAGCCAAACCAGATGTGATCCAGTTCCACCGTGTACCCCAGACGCCGGCAGACGGCGAAGAACTGTTTGAAGTGGAGCTGCTGACGCTCATCGGTCACATAGATAATGCGGTCCGGGTCAAACTCCTCCACGCGGGCGGCAACCGTGGCGAGGTCGGAGGTGGCGTAGTTGAAGCCGCCATCGCTCTTGCGCACGATGCAGACCGGCAGCTTCTCCTCCTCGAGAAACACAACCGTAGCCCCTTCGCTCTCAACGGCCAACCCTTTCTGCTCAAGCATCTCCACGGTGCCGGCCAGCTTGTCCCGGTAATAGCTCTCGCCATGCACGATGTCATACTGCACGCCCAGTCGGGCATAGACGCGGTCCAGCTCTTCCAGGCTCAGCCGCATGAACATTTCCCACATGGCCAGGTTCTCGGGATCGCCGCTCTGCAGCTTGACTAGCTCGGCACGACACTGCTCCATCCACGCCGGATCCTCTTTGGTCTGCTCATAGCTGAGCACATAGACCCGCTCCAGCTCTTCCAGCGGCGCGGTCTGCATGGCGGCTTCGTCGCCGAAATGGCGATAGCCCATGATCGTGATGCCGAACTGTGTGCCCCAGTCGCCGAGGTGATTGTCGGCGATGACCTTGTAGCCGAGGAACCGGTGCAGACGATCGAGTACCGACCCGATGTTATGCGAACGCAGGTGGCCGATGTGCAGCGGTTTGGTCATGTTGGGCGACCCGTAGTCCATGACCACCGTCTTGCCCGCTCCCGCCTCCGGTGCGCCGAAGCGCTCGTCAGCGGCGATACCCTCGAGATGACGAGCCAGCCAGTCGTTATCCAGGTAGAGATTCAGAAAGCCGGGGCCGGCGACCTCAATTCGCGCCAGACAGTCGGGATGCTCGCCTGCCGCGGCCACCGTCTCCGCGATAGCGCGCGGCGCTTGGCGCAACACCTTCGCGAGGCCCATGGCCGCATTGCACTGGTAGTCGCCAAACTCCGGATTGGCGGTCTCCACCACCGCAATGTCCGCGAAGTCGGACTCGGCATCCGGGAACCTTCCCCGGAATGCTTCCCTGATCCAGGTTGAGAGTATGGCTGTGGGTGACTCGATCGATAATGCTTTTGCCGCTGTCATGCCGCCTGCGTATACCGGAAGCGGTGCAGGAATGCACGTCGAAAAGGATTGCGTGTGGGAGCGGGAAAGAGGATTCTATCCGTTATGAAAGGACGCAAACCACGTGTCTACGCCCGCGATGAGCACGTCGTATCGCGCCGGGACATGGATCCTGACGCCGTTAAGGTGCTCTATCGCCTGCATGAAAGCGGACACCTCGCCTACCTAGTGGGCGGGGGTGTGCGTGATCTGCTGTTGGGACGCAAGCCGAAGGATTACGATATCTCGACCGACGCGCATCCCAACCGGATCAAGCGTCTCTTCCGAAACGCGTTCCTGATTGGGCGCCGCTTTCGCCTGGCCCACATCAAGTTCGGGCCCAAGATCATTGAGACCAGCACGTTCCGTCGCGAGCCCGATGTGGATACGCGTGAAAAGGGCGAGTTCTTTCACAAGCATGACAACACCTTCGGCACACCCGAGGAAGATGCCCACCGTCGCGACTTCACGATCAATGCCCTCTTCTACAATATTGCCGACTTCACAGTGATCGACTACGTCGGTGGTCTGCACGACCTTGAGAAGGGCGTCATCCGCTGTATCGGCAACGCGGACCTTCGCTTCAAGGAGGACCCCATCCGCATGTTGCGGGCCGTCCGGTTTGCCGCACGGATGGATTTTACGATCGAGCCGCGTACGTGGCGTGCGGTTCGGCGCAATGCGTCCGAAGTTATAAAGGCCGCACCGCCGCGCCTGTTGGAAGAGGTCTACCGTTTCTTCGGGTATCGGTCCGGAGCGGCATCGTTCGACCTGCTGGCCCGATCCCGGATGATGGTACAGCTCTTCCCTGAGCTTGTCGCCTTTCTCAAGGCGCGGCGCGGGCGCCAGGCCGAGTTCGATGCCTTGCTGCAAGCGCTGGATGCCTTTGGCGACGACTACGCGCCCCCTAAGCCCGAGCTGATTTTTGCCACGCTGCTTCACGGCATGTTTGAGGTCCGCCAGGCTGAACATGTCGAACGCGGTGGGCATCCCGGGCACGAGGTGATCAGGGAACTCATCGAGCCGCTCATGCCGCGCCTGCGCATCCCGCGCCGCGTGACGGACCGGCTGGTCCACATCATCGACGCCCAACGTCGTTTTGATGAAGCGCCCGGTGAACGACGCTTCTCGCGGGAACGTTTTATGGCCCAGGAAACCTTCCGTGACGCACTCGACTTTTTCGACGTCCGCACGGCGGCCGGTTTCGGGAATCCGGATTCGCTCAAGGACTGGAAGCTGTGGGTGAAGAAGGATCCCCCGCCGGAGCACACGGAGCGGCGCGCACCGCGCCGTCGTCGGGGAGGGCGGGGGAGACGGAAGTTGGAGGGCAGAGGTCGGAAGTCAGAGAACGGCGGTCGATAGGTCTACCTGTCTGCGTCCTGATCCAAACCGCGGATCCGTTCAATAATCCCGCTCGAAGAGCGCCCTTCAAGCTCGGGTGCCAGGACGACCTCGCCCCCGTTGCCTTCGACGATCTCACGGCCGCACACCCAGTCGGCCCGGTCGCCACCCTTGATCAGGACATCAGGCAGCAGCTCATGGATCAGTTGCTCCACGTGAAGCTCATCAAAAATGACCACGTAGTCCACGGCCTCTAGCGAAGCCAAAAGGAGGGCACGCTCGTTCTCGTCAACGATCGGACGGCTTTTCCCTTTGAGTTCGCGCACCGACCGGTCCGAATTCATTCCCACCACGAGCAGGTCACCCTGTGCGCGCGCAAACGCCAGGTAGCCGGCGTGACCAGCATGCAGCAGATCGAAGCAGCCGTTCGTGAAAGCCACACGTTTACCGGCCGCCTTCCACTCGGCGCGCAGGGAGGCGATCTCATCGCGGGAGACAATCTTGGATTGGGGATCACGCATGTGAGGAATAGTAGATCTTGTGGTGACAGGAGGCGAGTCATTAACTGGGTGGGACATTGCCTTACGTTTGGCGTGGGTGTATAAAAGGTGGCGCGTCATGCTGTTGGGAGCGTTTGATGTATCTCGATTTCTTTGGTCTTAGGGAGTATCCGTTCAACGTAACGAGTGACCCGAGCTTTCTGTACCTCAGCGAGCAGCACCGGGAGGCGCTGGCTTATTTGCAGTACGGCATTGAGGCGCGCAAGGGGTTTCTCGAGATTACCGGTGAGATCGGTGCCGGTAAGACGACGGTCTGCAAGGCGCTGTTGGCCAAGCTCGACGGATCCTTTCGTAGCGCGTTCATCCTGCACTCCGACCTTTCCGAGTTGCAGCTCATCGAGGCGATCCTGGAGGATTTCGGTCTCAACCCGCCGCGCCGCAGCAAGATTGCGATGATCCGTGAGCTGAACCGGTTCCTCCTCGAAGAGCTGAAACACCACACCAACGTCGTACTCATCCTGGATGAAGCCCAGACGCTGAAGATCAAGACCCTGGAGACGATCCGCCTGCTCTCGAACCTCGAGACGGACAAAGAGAAACTGATGCAGATCGTACTCGTGGGGCAGCCGGAACTGCGCAAGAAGCTGGCATCGCCCAAGCTGACACAGCTTCGTCAGCGCATCGGGGTGCGCTACCACATCAACTCTCTGCCCGCCGACGAAGTGGAGAAGTATATTCACCACCGCCTGCGCGTGGCCGGTTGTCGCACCGGGATCGAGTTTGGAGAGGGGTGTTACCAGCGCATCCATCATTACTCAGGTGGCGTGCCACGCCTGATCAACCTGTTGTGTGATCGCGCCCTGCTGGCATCGTTCGTGAAGGGGTGCCACACAATTGAACTGGACGTGATTGAGCGTAGCGTCAACGAGATAGAGGGTGAGTGAGCATGAGTATCATCAGCGATGCACTGAAGAAGGTGGAGGGAAATTCCGGGGTAGAACCGCCGATGAAACGGGATGCGCCGCAGGTGGAACTGGTGGATAGCGCCTCTCCGTCGTCATCGCCCCCGCTTTTCTCTGTCTGGTCGATCGTCCTGTCGACCGTCATGGTGTTGGTCGCCGCCGTTCTGCTGTTGGTGACCTGGCATGCGAATCGCGCCCCACGCTCGGCCGAGTCGGCCATCACCACGGCGCCCCTCTCCTCTCCGGTGGAGGTGGCCGCTGTTCCTGCGGCGGCTGTTCCGGAGGTGCCGATAGTGCTCGAGTCTCCTGCTGCCTCTGCCGTACGCAGTGCGGCCCTACACACGAAGCCGGTGCCGGTGGTGAAACCTGAAGTAAAGCAACCTGCGATACCGGTTGCAGCCGCACCTCCTCCCGCCACAGTCAAGCCAACGGTGGAGGTCGCGGCATCCGCCCCGGTCGAGCCGACTCCGGTACCACCCGTCACCACGCCGATTCCTAAGCCCACGCCCGAAGCGCCGCGTGGCGGCGACGAGTTGGTCTTGACAGGAGTGATCTACACTCCCCGCGTACGCATGGCACACATCAACGGCAAGATCCTGCCCGAGGGTGCCGAGATCGAGGGGTACCGGATCGTGACGATCTCCCGGGAGAGTGTGCGCCTGAGCAAGGATGACAAGTTCTATATCCTGCGCCTGAAGCGGTAGGTGTCATGCCAACTGACAATCGCTAAGAGCTCTGTCATTCCGAGCGAAGTCGAAGAATATCAGACCCTCGCAAGCCGCTGGAGATTCCTCGACTTCGCTCGGGATGACAGGACTCTGTGACATGACGCCAGATCCTATATATGCCCGGTCTCATCCAGACGGGACGCAAGCTGGGCGAGTTCAGTGACGTCTCGCAGCTCAAGTTTGCGCACCATGCTGCGCCGATAGCCATCAATCGTCTTGACGCTGACATGGATCTCTGCGGCCATCTCCTTGCGGCTCTTGCCGTCACCGAAGGCCTGCAGCACCTGTAGTTCGCGGTCGGTCAACTTGGATAACTGAGCTGTGGAGTAAGGATTCGGTCCACTGATGCCGTGACCCAGGGCACGCCGTGCAAGTTCCTGCCGTAGGTAGATACCGCCATCGCGTACCGTCCGTATGGCCTCGATGATCGTTGGCGCAGTCTCCTGCTTCATGATGTAGCCGCGTGCGCCGGCACGAATGGCGTGCTTAGCATAAAGGTGATCGTCGTGCATCGAGAAGAGAAGCGCAGGAAATCCCTTGTCCTTGGCCAATAGGTCGCGTACGAGGTCCAGCCCGCTCTGCTCGCCCAGGCGCAAATCGACAACGGCCATGTCGGGCTTGAGCTTGTTGAACAGGCGCATCGCCGCCGCCGAGGTGTCGGCCGTTCCGCATACTTCCATATCGGCTTCGGCATTGATGACGACGCAGATACCCCGTGTGGCGACCGGATGATCGTCGACGATCAGGATGCGTGTCTTGTCTTGCTTTCCTTTCATGGCCCCGTGCTTATCATAACCGTTCCACTACGGTCAGCCTATCGCTGCGTGCGGGACTGTGCAAGGCTGAATTCGCAGCCGCAGTAATCCTGGCGATACAGCTCGTATTCGCGGCTGAGTTCCAGGGAGCGGCGGAAGCCGTCCTGCTTCTTCAGGTCGACATCCAGGAAAGGCCCCAGATCGCGCCCGACCCGGAAGATGGTCAGGCTATCTTTGTGCGGGCTGATAGAGAGGGTGGTGGTGTAGAGATCGAATCCGTTCTCTTTGGCATAGGCCGCCGCGTGCGAAAGGCTGAAAGCAAAGCAGCGTTCACAACGCGCCCCGCCTTCGGGTTCGCTCTCGTAGCCCTTCACGCACGCCAGCCAGTCGGCGTGGTCATAGGAATCCACCACGAACGGAATCTGTATCTCCTTGGCCAGCCGCTTGGCCTCCCCGAGCCGCCGCCAGTACTCCGGCTCGGGCGCAATGTTGGAGTTGGAGAAGAACCCGGTAACGTCATACTTTTCCCTCAACCGCTCAACCGAAGCCGTAGAACAGGGCGCGCAACACACGTGGAGCAGGAGGCGCTGCTTCTCTACTGGTGATCTATCCGAATCCATGCTCATTCTTATGGGTGATCAGGGCGCTCCCCGTCCAGTCTTTTTGTTCAGTGCCCGGTCCGCTCTCTTGGAGGCGGCGTGCCCTCACGCCGCCCTGCGGGCTGAGGGCAGCCCGCCTCCAGCATTGCCCGGTTGCGCGCGGACTGCTATATATAGGTCCAAAGCACAAGGGTGAGTGATTCTATGAGCAATTTCAGATGGTGTGTGTTGTGGGTTGGGGTGGTGGTCGTTCTGGCGGGGGGATGCGGCGCGCCCGAGCAGGAACCGGTACCCGAGCCCTATGAAGCGGACCTGGTCAAGGCGGTGGCGCACCTGGAACGTGGCGAAACAGAAGCTGCGCTAACGCTTCTACAGAGCGTCGTGGACCAAGCCCCGACCAATGCCGTGGCGCAGCTGAACCTGGGTGTCGCGTGTGAACGGGCCGGACATATGCCGGAGGCCGTTGACGCCTACATCGAGGCCGCTGCCCTGAGCCCGAGCGATGCACGCCCACTCGAGCTGGCCGCGCGGCTCTTTATGCAGGTGGACGACTGGGAAGGCGCACGCCGTATGCTCGACCAGGCCAACCGTCGCGAGGAGTACTCGCCACGTATCCTGACGACCATGGGCGTGGTGGAATACCGGGCCGGTAATCTGGACATGGCCGAGGCGTTCTTCACAGCGGCCATCAAGGCCGATGGCACCTACGCCAGTGCACTCTACAATGCCGCAGTGTTGCAGCGCGACGGTCGCAAAGACGTGGAGCGAGCCGTTGGCTCTTTCGAAGCCTACCTCGATCATGCCGCCGAAGATGATCCACGATTGGCGGCTGTGCGCGAGTTCGTGGCGGCACACCAGTCAGCACCGGAGCCAACGGAACCAGCACCAGCACCGGCACCCGCGCCGGTCGTTCCCGTCGCTCCGTCGGCGTCCGAACCGACCACGCCGGAATCCGTCGAGGGCGTAGCTCCGGCCCATGTTGCCAAGGCGTTGGCCGAGGCGGACAAGGCGATTGCGGCCGGCACGTTCGATGTGGCGCTTGTATCGCTGAAGGAAGGGCTTAAGCAGGGGCCCCACCCGGACCTGCAGTGGCGGCTGGCCGGTCTCTACCAGGAGCACCTCGGCATGCCCGGCAAGACGGCTGCCGCGTACAAGACCTTTGCCGCGACCTATCCGTCGGACGCACGCATTGCCGAGATTCCGGCGCTCAAGACCCCTCTGCCCGCACCCCCGCCGCCCGCCGCCGCAAAGCCCGTGAACACCTCGGCCAACCGGCTGTGGACGCGCGCCCTGAACGCGCATCACCAGCAGGATACAGCGCGCGCCATGGAACTGTACAAGGCGGCCCTGGAAGAGGACCCGGAGCTCTTCGGCGCCTGGCACAACCTGGGTCTTGTCGCCAAGATCGAGGGCGACTTGGCCACGTCACAGGAGGCCTTTGAGAAGGCATTGGCCTTGCGGCCGGAATGGCCGGACTCGCGCTTCATGCTGGCGGTGGTCATTCACAAACGCGGCGATGATGAGCGGGCGACCGAGTTGCTGGATCAGGTACTGGCCAAGCAGCCGCGCCACGTCAGGGCCCACTACCTGTTGGCCGTGATCTACGTCAAAGACGAGCGCCGCGGGATGGCGCGCACGCACTTCGAACACGTGTTGCGTCTCGATGGCACCGGCGAGTTCGGGCAGCAGGCGCGTGCCTGGTTGAAAGAGAACAAGCGCAAGTTGCCACCCTCACCGGCACGATAGGAGGACCGTGATGCTTAACCTTGTGGATAGTGTGGCGCTGCTCTTTGTACTGGTGCACGTCGTGTTGAGCTGGCGTCGCGGACTCTCCGAGGAAATCGGTCGCGTGGCAGGAGCCGTGTTGGCCTTCTGGATGGGGTTGCGCTACCACGAGGCGGTGGCCAGTTGGATGACCGACCACACGCGCATGGAGGGAGACCCGGCGCGTGTCGTGGCCTATCTTGGCGTCGTCCTGCTTATCATCCTGACCTCGCTCGTGCTCACGCTCGTCACCAGCAAGTTAATCAAGCTGGCTATTCCCGATGGGGTCGACAAGGTGGCCGGTGGTGTAGCCGGACTGGTAAAGGGCACGTTCTACACCGCCATCATCTTTCTCGCGATGAACATGTGGCCGCACGACTACTTGAATCGCCACTTTGGCGAGGAGTCGATGATCGGTTCGGTCGTTATGAAATGGGTCCCCGCCATCCAGGAACACATGGAAGAAAAAGGTGTGACCGAACGGGTACGCGAAAAAGTCGAGGAATCGCGGGAGAAAGTGGGAGAAATCCTCGAAAGCGAAGAGACGAAGAAAGAGGCGGGCCGGATTCGGAAGTGGTTTTCGAGAAAGGAATAGACCGACATGGGGATTATTTACATGGAAGCACAGGCTGTACGGGATGGGACTGTATCCCGTTCATCCTGTCCATCCATGTTCAGTTTTCTCCCGCGAGGATAGATCATGTCGGGAATAGTTCCCAAACGTACGCTTGAGGAGATTCGTTTCCGCAACGACATTGTCGAAATCATCGGCGGTGTCTTGACGTTGAAGCGGGCCGGTGGAACCTTCAAGGGGCTCTGCCCGTTCCACAAAGAGAAGACCCCCTCTTTTGTCGTCAACGCTCAGCGTCAGATCTATCACTGTTTCGGCTGCGGTAAGGGCGGCGATGTCTTCTCATTCCTACAGGAACACGAAGGCGTCGATTTCATGACGGCCGTCCGGATGCTGGCCGATCGGGCCGGCATCCATCTCGAATTTGAGGGCGGCGATCCCGGACAGCGCTCCGAGAAGGACGCCCTGTTCAAGATCCACGCCGATATCGCCGAGTTCTTCACCCGCTGTCTTGCGCAGATGAAGGCGGCCCAGCATGCCCGCGACTATCTTAGAAAGCGCGACCTCGAAGGGGATATCACCAAGACCTTCGGCGTGGGGTATGCCCCGAACCGCTGGGACGGCGCCATCCAGTGGGCACGCAAACACAAGGTATCGTTCGAGCTTATGGAGAAAGCCGGGCTGATTATCCGGCGTGACGCGGACGATGAATCCGCAGGCTACTACGACCGCTTCCGCGATCGGCTGATATTCCCGATCTGTGATATCCAGGGACGCGTCATCGGGTTCAGCGGACGGGCGCTGAGTGATGATGTGCGCGGCGCGAAGTACATCAACAGCCCCGAAACCCCGCTCTTTCGCAAGAGTCGCGTACTCTACGCCCTTGATAAGGGGCGCCGCGCCATGGTTGACAAGCGCGAGGCGATCATTTGCGAGGGGCAGATCGACGTGATCCGCTGTCACCAAGCCGGCTTTACGACCGCGGTCGCTTCGCAGGGGACGGCCTTCACCGAGGATCATGCCAACATTCTGCGCCGCTATGTCGATGGCGTGGTGATTGTGTTCGATCCCGACCAGGCCGGCGAGAACGCGGCCATCAAAACGGCCGGCATCTTCCTGTCCGGCGGACTCGGGGTGCGCGTGGCCGAATTGCCGCAGGGCGAAGACCCCGACAGCTTCATCTCCAAGGAGGGCGGCGAGGCCTTCGGCGCGATACTCGATTCCGCCACTTCGGTCGTCGATTTCCAGGTGAGCGTCCTGTCACGGCGTGAAGACCTCTCGACCGACGTAGGCGTGATGCGCGCGGCGCGTGAAGTGTTGCAGAGCATCCTGCGCAGTCCAAACTCCGTTCAACAGGCGCGCCTGGTGCAGGCCGCCGCGCAACACC
>JAOZSS010000025.1:11784-18801 GCA_029939545.1 Kiritimatiellia bacterium
TGGCCGCCTTGCAGGATGAGCTGCGCCACCTGGTCCGGCGACAGCGGCGGCCACGGCACGAGGAGGAAGCCAAGGATGCGCCGACCGAGAGCGCCGCGACGTCGGCTTTCGAAGTCGCCCTGTGCGAGCACCTTGTCCATGCGGACGAGTATCCCGGCGTGGCAAACCTGGTGGATCGCTATCTACCACTGACCATGTTGCAGGACGCACGCTGCCGGGCCGTGGCGGAAGCGGCGCTCAAGGCTGCGCAAGATCAGACGCCGGTGCAGGACCTGCTGCGGGGCAGCGAGACGCAAATCGAGGGATTGGAAGCCTTCGCGGCCGGGCTACTGGTTTCGAGCTCGAAAGTGCAGTCCGACGAAGTGTCGCCGGAGATAGCGGTACAGGACCTGGTCCTGCGTCTGTGGCAACGACACTTGATGGCCGAACGCGACCGCATGCAGAGTGAACTCAGGCCGACCCCCGAAGCCATACAGCGCATGTCGCAGATCACGCTCGATCTCAACTCCCTCAAGCGGTGGGAAACCGGTGTGGATGTGATCGAGATTGAGCTGGCGGATGAATAGCGCTTGTGATCCCGGGGTTTCACCCCGGGCTATGATGGTGGACCCCGTTGGGGTCCCAACGAGAACGACCCCAAAGGGGTCAGACATCATAGCCCAGGCAGAATGCCTGGGATACAGCGGACGTCTCTACGGCTTACGGCTGGCGCAGTTCATACAGCCTGTGTCCAAGTTTCTTTCGAATAGGCACGTAGGCATACTACGATTTCCGCAATATGAAGATGGCCCCCGCAATCAGTAGTGCAAGCATGCCTATTTCTCATACACGACCTGCGGGGCATGCAGGAATTCTCCTACGGGATATTCCCGTAAGCCCAAGGTCCCATTTCCCTTAGGACCTATTGTCTCTACAGTGCCTACACAAGGTGGGTTTAAGTGCAATTCCCAGGCACCTCTATGGGAGGGATCGCCTGTAGCCAGTTTACCGAGAGGGGTCCTGAACATGCCTGAACAAGAACAGGAACAGTACATCTGTACGGCCTGCAAACACCGAGCGGGCTCAGCCATTTTCGGACTCTTCGTCCGCTGTCCCCTCTGCGACGGCGACAGCGTCGTAAGCGCCGAAATATGGGATCGCTTCGGTCCTAAACCCACAACCCCGCCCCAAGAAGCCAACAGAGAGGATAGCCACAGCATACCAGTAGAAACCTGACAGCTCTGGTCGCCCTGATGACCACAGCCACCGGCTTGATGGCCGGAACCATCGCGAACAGCTACAGTGAAGTTTCCGAGCTTACGCAAGCCGCGTGGAGCTGCCCCACCGGAAGCATCGAGAGAGCGTACACTCTCTCGCCGGATGGGGATTTGGAGCAAATCAATATGCTGGCCGATACAGATGGCGACTCGCTCTCCGACGCGCTCGAGTTGTTTCTGTGGGGCGACTTGACCACGTCAAACGGCAACAGCGGGAGCAACAGCACCGACAATGATGGTGATGACCTCTCCGACTATGAGGAGTGGCTGGCTGGTTCGGATCCGACGAGCGACGAGTCGATAGTCGGCCACGCAGGCCCGATCGTCACAACTAACTCTATTACTCCGATTTGGAACGGCGAAACCAACTGGCGCTACCGTGTGCAGACTTTTCCACGGCAAAAATGACCCCACTTGGGTGAGCCGATTCTGTACCCATTTTCAGAAATCGAATTGGTCTGTGACTTCGATCTGGACACCCCTGTTGCCCCACCATGGGACAGCGTTGAAGCCATCGTCTTTGCCTTGGAGCAGGAGTTTGGCAAGGCGCAAAGGGGAGAGAATTCTTGTGGCCGGTTGGCAGAATGATGGACAGCAGAATGATTTGTTATTGGGTGGCTCGTCGTCTGCTTGGGGTAGTAAATCCCTGCCGGTATGGATGTGGTTCAGGGATGCTGCGAAGCGGCGGCTGAGTCCGTTGTGGTGATATTCGGCGTCAATGTTAGTCTAAGGGATAGCGCCCGGATAGAGCGAAAAGAGCGCTTCGCCCAGAACTCGCTCCAAGTCGGGTTCCCAAGATGTTCTTGTTCTTTCTGCACGTCGTTCACAATCATGCGCTCCACCGGTGCGAGCCCGGTGGTGACGTGTCCCAAAATCGGAGTTGATGAATAGATCTGACTAAACGATTTCCGGCGACGCAGCAGGATGTGGCTAAGCGGGTTGAAGCACCTGTTTATCCACATCCAAGACGTAGGAGAGAATGGTGCGAATGTCGAAGCGTTTGGAGGCGTCCAGAATCTCGATGCCGACCAAGCGTCCGGTGGCAGTTGTGTCGAGGTTCACCCCTTCGGCCAGTTCTGAAACCCCGTCCGGTGCGTCATCGCCCAGGCGCAAGTAGAGCGCATCAACCTCTTTGTCGTAGTGTATATTCATGGCTTGGCCTTCTTTACTGGGTATGTTGTAATCACGACTGTTCCTTGTGCGTGTACCTTATAGACTACCTTGATCGGGAACTTATGGCCCGGTGAACGGCGGGTCACCGTATGCCGACCCTCTGCATCAGCCAGCGGCAGGATACCGATTACGACGTCTTGACTGATATCGTATGGCTGCATCCTCCGTTTGGCATGACGGGAGAAGCGGATCTCTGTCATAATGCACTCCTCAAAGGCTTGTTCGAGTATTGTTGGAGGGAGGGGGCTTGTCAATTACGGAGAACGGGGACCATTCTCTTCCTAAGTGACCGGTCTTCTGCTGGGATTCTCGCGCAAAGACGCGAAGAGGGAGAGGGAACAGCCGGACGACGAAAGTCTGATGGATGTGCCGCGCTCACGATAGTGCAAGCGAGAGGAGTGTGAGTAAGAGCATGAGTAAGAGTAACTCTTTACTCTTTGATCTTCTTGCCCACCTTGGCTGCGAGGTGTTGCTGGACTGAGGGGGGGACGAAGTCACTCGTGTCGCCGCCGAGTTGGGCGACTTCGCGCACGGTGCTGGAGCTGACGTAGCTGTGGATTTCCTTTGGCATCATGAAGAGGGTCTCGATTGCGGGTTCCAGTTTTCGGTTGGTCAGAGCCATCTGGAACTCGTATTCGAAGTCTGAGTAGGCGCGCAGACCGCGGATCAATATGCCGGCGTCCTTGGAGCGGGCGTATTTGACAAGCAGATCGTTGAATGTATCCACCTCAACGTTCTCAAACTGTTCGGTAACTTCCCGCGCCATCGCCAGTCGCTCTTCGGTGCTGAAAAGGGTGTTTTTCGGTGTGGCTTCAGCCACGGCGAGCACGACGTGCTCAAATATATCCGCTGAGCGCTCGATCAGGTCGAGGTGGCCCAGCGTGATGGGATCGAATGTGCCTGCGTAGACGGCGGTTGTTCTCATAGGTGGAGTTCCGAGTTGTGAGTTGTGAGTTTCCGCCTTCGCCCGTTGGGCAACGGCGCGACAAGCTGAGTTGTGCTTGTCATTCCTGGCGTCCCCGTTCCCTGTTCGTAGTTCGGCTGTTCAATTGGTCGATTGTTCCAAATACTTGTATTCGTGTTCTTCCGTACTCCCGGTCGATGACGGTTTGCCAGCCCTGTGGAGGATCTGTCTTTGCGGCGCGTCGTCCACCGGCTGATTCATACACAAAAATGCCGTCCTTGGCCAGTACCTCTCCCTCATGAATCAGCTCCAGCAGTTTTGGGAGAGGATCTTCTTCGTCTGTCCGTGCATCAACGTAGGGGGGGTCTGCGTAGATGATGTCGTAGGGGGTTCGGCCTGCGGCGCGGCGCAGGTACCGTGTGGTCTCATCGGCAACGATGCGGCCACCATTGTCGGAGATCTTTTCGACAGTTGTGCGGAGAATGGCCAGGGTCTTGCTGTCTCGTTCCACCCAGGTCACGTCCGAGGCACCGCGACTCAGTGCTTCGAGGCCGACGGCCCCGGATCCGGCGTAGAGATCGAGGACACGGGCGCCATCCATGCGGGTCATGAGTATGTTGAATACGGCTTCGCGCACCCTGTCCTGCGTGGGGCGCACGCCGGACTTGGGTGCCCGCAGAATTCGTCCCCGATACTGGCCTCCCGTGATTCGCATGGAGGGACTATATAACAAGGAATAGGAAGATCGGAAGTCGGAAGTCGGACCTCCGGCCTCCGGCCTCTGACTGCCGACTTCCGGCCTTGCCGCCTATCGTAGGGCGCTGTAGATTGTGGTTATGGAAGCGATCAACATGGTGCGGCTGCCGGAGGAGGGCGAGCGGTTTAGGGGGGAGGATCCGGCGGAGGTGTTGGAGTGTGAGCAGGATGAGGCGCTGGTCTCGTTGGGGCCGGTTTGCTATGACCTGATGGTGACACCGGTGGTGGGGGATGAGCTCCTGGTAAAGGGCAAGGTACACTGCGAAGTCGTTTTCCGGTGTTCCCGATGCGCCCAACCTTTCGCACAGAAAGTGGCCGAAGACCCCTACGTACGGACCTATGCATTACAGGATGAAACCGAATCTGTGGACTTGACCCCAGATATGCGTGAGGCTACACTCCTCGCCTTTCCTGCATACCCGGTGTGTAAATCGGAGTGTTTGGGCTTGTGTCCGAAGTGTGGGAAGGACCTGAACAAGGGTCCGTGTATGTGTGTTCCTGATCAGGACGCGCGCTGGGGCGGGCTGGATGGGTTAGAGATTTAGGGGGAAGAAATGGCCGTACCGAAAAGAAAGTCATCGAAAAGCAAGATTCGTATACGCAAGGCGTCGCATAAGACGACTGTGAATCCTGCTAAGTCCTGCCCGGAGTGTGGCGCTGCTCAGCAGCCGCACCGCGCCTGTCCTTCCTGCGGATACTACCGCGGCCGGCAGGTTGTTTCAGTTTCGGCAGAGTAATAACGCTTTGGAGTGCGGCGGCTTGACGCCGCACACCGAAAGCTGCCTTGTGGCAGCAAGACCCAGCCTCCAACACGTTCAGGGAGAAACAACTCGCATGCGGATTGCGGTAGATGCCATGGGCGGGGACCATGCTCCCCGCGAAATCGTGCGCGGCGCGGTGGATGCGGTCCGGCGGCTGGATGGAATTACCCGGATTCTCCTGGTCGGGATTGAGGACGCTGTGCGTGCGGAATTGGCCGAGTTGGGCACGATTCCCTCGATGATTGAAGTGGTCCATGCCTCCGAAGTGGTAGACATGGACGAGAAGCCGGTCGAGGCCCTGCGCCGCAAGAAGGACTCTTCCATTGCTCGTGCCATCGACTTGGTGAAGAAAGGCGAAGCCGACGCCGTCGTTTCAGCGGGCAATACCGGTGCGGTCATGGTTTCCGCCACGCTTCGGCTGCGCAAGCTCGATGCCGTTGAGCGTCCGGCCATTGCGACCGTCATGCCGACGCAGAATCGACCGTTTGTGTTGCTTGATGCCGGCGCGAATACCGACTGCACAGCGAAGTTTCTTACCCAATTTGGCGTGATGGGACACGTCTACTCAAAGTTAATCCTTGGCCAGGAGAACCCCGTTGTTGGACTACTCAGCATCGGTGGTGAAGAGGTGAAAGGGAACGATGTAACGCGTGAGTCGTTCAAACTCCTGACTGACTCGGGCCTCAACTTTAGAGGCAATGTGGAAGGGCACGACCTGTTTGAGGGCGAGACGGACGTCGTTGTGTGTGACGGATTTGTCGGGAATGTCGTACTCAAGACTGCCGAAAGCGCGAGTGTCGCGATTGGCCATTGGCTCAAGAAGGAGTTCAAGAAGAACCCGATCAGGATTCTGGGCGCCATGCTTCTCAGCGGTGCGCTACGCACAATGAAGCAGAGGATGGACCCCGAAAATTACGGCGGTGCGCCGTTGCTGGGAGTGAACGGGGTGTGTATCATAACGCACGGATCCTCAAGCGCCAAGGCGATCTACCATGCCATTCGCGTGGCCAAGGACTCGGTAGTAGGTCACTTGAATGATGCGATTGTGGAAGAGATTAAGGCTCTAGACGAATAGGCAATAGGCAATAGCCTACAGCCTAAAGGACGAGACCATGACACATGCAGTTAAGATCTCAGGTACCGGTTCTTATCTTCCTGAGAAGGTTCTGACCAACTATGACTTGGAGAAGATGGTCGACACGACGCATGAGTGGATTCATTCGCGCTCGGGGATCTCCGAGCGCCACATTGCGGCGGAGGGTGAGGCGACGTCGCACATGTCTGCCGCGGCGGCAAGGAACGCGCTTGATGCGGCAGGAATCACGGCCGAGGATCTCGACATGATCATCGTCGGGACGATCACCCCCGACATGGTCTTTCCTAATACGGCCTGTTTCGTGCAGAACCAGATCGGGGCCCCGAATGCCTTCTGCTTCGATGTTGAGGCAGCCTGTTCAGGTTTTCTCTACGCGATCGATATCGCCCGCAACTACATCTCCAATGGTTCGGCGAAACATGTTCTGGTCATCGGGGCTGAGAAGCTGAGCAGTATTACCGATTGGGAAGACCGCAGTACGTGTGTGCTGTTTGGCGATGGTGCCGGTGCCGTTGTATTGAGTGTTGCCGACGAAGGTGAGCGCGGCATTATGGGAACGGTTATGGGATCAGATGGCCGCCTGAATGAGCTGCTCAATGTGCCTGGAGGCGGCAGTCGTCATCCCGCATCGCACCAGACTGTCGATGATCGCATGCACTATATGAAAATGGCCGGTCGCGAGGTGTTCAAGCATGCGGTCCGTTGCATGTCGGACGCCGCCACGACCGTGTTGGCCAAGGCGGGGCTGACGGTGGACGATGTGGCCTGCATCATTCCACACCAGGCCAATGCCCGCATCATCAACGCGATTGCCTCACGACTGGGCACGAAAGACGGCATCGTCTACATGAACCTGGAGCGCGTCGGCAACATGTCGGCGGCCTCTGTGCCCGTTGCGCTGGACGAAGCCGTACGCGAGGGTCGGATCAAGCGGGGCGATATTGTGCTGTTTGTGGCGTTTGGTGGTGGGTTTACGTGGGGAGCGTCGGTTCTCGAATGGTAGGAAGAAGGCTGTAGGTATTTAGACCCGATCCGAAAAGCCTTTCGGACCGGGGTTCTGAGTTCAAAGTT
>JAOZSS010000174.1 GCA_029939545.1 Kiritimatiellia bacterium
AGCCACGGCCTGCCATGCCTTGCTGTCGCTCGGCCTCTCCCAATCCGACTTCCGCGTCCGCATCAGCAGCCGTGCCCTGTTGGCCGATATCCTTGCGGCGGCCGGCATCACGCCCAACCACCATAACGCCACGTTCCTCGCACTCGACAAGCGCGGCAAGCTTCAGGATGACAAGATCAAGGAGCTGCTGACCGATGTCGGTGTATCTCCCGAGATGCAGACGGCGGTGTTTGGCGTGCTCACGCTGACCACCCTCAGCGAAGTGCGCGCGCTGCTGGGAGATCGCAACTCGCACGCCCTGCGTGACCTGGAAGACTGCATGGCCGGTCTTGCGGCCTACGGGCTGTCCGAATGCATCACTTTCGACATCTCGGTCATACGCGGCCTGGCCTACTACACGGGAATCGTGTTTGAGGCCTTTGACGTTGCAGGCAAGCTCCGTGCGATCTTTGGCGGCGGACGCTACGACAACCTGCTGGCCTCCGTGGGAGGTCGCCCACAGACCGGCGTCGGACTCGGATTTGGCGATGTCGTTGTTGCCGAGCTGCTGGCTGATCGCGGTCTGTTGGTTGAAGAGGGTACGCGCAGCCGGATCACCGTGGGATACATGACGCCGGAGCAGCAGGAAGCCGCCGTCAAGGTCGCGGCCAAGCTGCGGGCGCAGGAGGAGCAGGTTGATCTCGCGCTGCACGCCGAGAAACCGCGCGCCTTCTTCTCTCGGGCAGACAAGCGTGCCTTCGCGCGCGGCGTCTATATCGGCCCCGACGACCTCGCATCCGGCCAGGTCCGCATCAAGGATCTCGTTACGCGGGAAGAGGAAACCCTGAGTCTCGACTAGCCCGACTACACCCCCTTCAGAAAGCCTTCCATCCGATCCATACCCTCGCGGATAGTAGCCATACTACAGGCATACGAGAGGCGGATATTGGCATCGGTTCCGAACGGCTTGCCGGGCACCACCGCTACACCCGTGGCCTTGAGGAGCTTCTCGGCATAGGTCAGCGAATCCATGCCATATGAACCGATGCCGGGCAGCATATAGAACGCACCCATCGGTTTCACGCAGGTGATCCCCGGCATGTTGACCAAACGGTCATACAGATAGGCGCGCCGCGCCGCAAAGGCATCACGCATCTGGGCGACGCACTCACGCCCGCCCTGAAGAGCCGCGATGGCGCCATACTGAGCAAACGTGGTCGGGCCCGAGGTGCTGTGACTCTGCAGCGCCGAAATGGCCTTCACCAACGGCATCGGTCCGGCCAGGTAGCCCAAACGCCACCCCGTCATCGAGTAGGCTTTGCTGAATCCGTTCACCGTGATCGTACGGTCGTAGACCTCCTGCGACAGCGAGGCAAAACTCGGCGACGCGACGCCATCATATACCATCTGCTGGTAGATCTCATCGGCGACAACCATGACGTCATTCTCACAGGCGAAGGCCGCAATCGCTTTCAGCTCGGCCGGCTCATAGACCGTCCCGATCGGGTTCGATGGGCTGTTGAGGATCAAGGCACGCGTCTTCGGGGTGACTGCCGCTTCGAGACTCGCCTTTGTCACTTTGAAACCGTCGCTTTCCGCAGCCTCGACGAATACCGACTTGCCGCCCGCGATACGAACCATCTCCGGGTAGCTAAGCCAGTACGGAGAAGGAATAAGCACCTCGTCGCCGGGCTGCAGCATCGCCATGAAGATATTGAAGAGCGTGTGCTTGGCGCCGTCGCTGACCACAACCTGTGAGGCTTCGTAGTCGAGTCCGTTGTACACGTTGAGATCCGTCGCAATGGCTGCGCGGAGCTCGGACAGGCCGACGCCCGGGCTGTACTTGGTTTTGCCGTCACGCAGGGCATGGATCGCCGCCTCCTTGATATGGTCCGGCGTATCGAAATCCGGTTCGCCGGCGGCGAAACTGAACACCTCGCGCCCTTCGGCGGCCATGGCCTTGGCTTTGCTCGTTATGGCCAAGGTCACTGACGGTGCGATGGCACTGATAGTCTCATTGAGTGTCATGCTACTGCCCCTTCTCTCTCGCTCTATCCTGGCGTAGCCGCGCCCGTACACGGCCACCCTCGCCGCCCTTGGCAACGGACAGCACCCGGCTGATTGCGCTACCATAGAAATAGTCCACAACCGGCTTGATCGAGTCCCCCTCGACGTCGATGATCCCCATCTCGCGCCTGGCATTATCGGGCGAGTCCGACGCGTGCGCCGCATTGACCATGATGTTGCTGCCAAACTCGCGCCGCACGGACCCCGGCTTGGCCTTACTTGGATCGGTCGGTCCCAGAATATTGCGGATCTTCTGCACCGCGTTATGGCCCTCGTAGACCAACGCCAGGCAGCCCTCCTTCCCCGTTTTGGCCCGCTTATGCAACGGGACGTCATCCGGCTTGAATCCCGTGATGAACTGGACAATCTCATCGAATTGCGCCTTGGCAAACAGCGGCCCCAGCTTGCGACACATGTCATCCACGACAGAAGGCGGCGGCACGAACCCGAACTCCTTGCTGATCGCCTCGGCCAAACGTCCGCCGCCGATGTCCTTGAACTTGCCCGTCAGAGCCTCAACGACAGGACCGTAGAATTCCTCCGCCTGAGCCACGGTCATGGAAAACTTCTTTGCCCCGACTATACGCAGTCCCGATGTCGAGAGAATGTCAACAATACTGCCCGCCCGCGAACTGGGCACCCTGAAGTTGTCCGGCTTCAGCATGACCAGTGTCTGCTGAACATCCGACCCCTCGGGTACGTCACCCGCCTGGTGTATCAGACCGCCGTCACGCCCGGCATACCGCGCCCAGAGCTGAAGCGTGGCTTCAGCCCGGCGGCGCGACGGCGCGACAAGTACCGCCGGTTCGAAATAGCTTACGCGCCCGTTCTCATCCACGATGTAGTCGCCGTACGTGTCTCGAATCGTCTGGCCGTTTCCGCTCTTGAGCGTCGCGTTACCTGTTATACTCCAGATCTTGCTGACCGCTTCCTCGCCCTCAAAAAGGAGGAGCATTGCGCGGTGCGGACGCCCCGTCTGTGTATCCGGCATATACGCCCGCAGAACATAGTCTGCAATCAGGTCCGAGGCTGTCGAGGCACCATGGTCCTTGCTTCGAACGATGTCCGCATACTTCTCGACCAGCTCACGGCTCGGACCATACATGCGAGCCCCCACGAAATTGAGATCCGAACGGGCGATGACCCGTGCGATCACACCACCCGTGCGCGATTTCCGTATCGTGTACGGATTAATCAATATATAAGCGAGTTCACGTGCCATGTTGGTATCCTATGCCTCTTAAAGAAAGGCTCTGAGTGGAGTCCGTCCAGTGTCCTCCATACTGAACCGGAAAAACAGGGCGGTATTAAAGATTAAATTCGGGTAGGCGTCAACACGCTTAGCCATGCTCTCTGCTTTTACCTCGCACGGCCACAACAGCCCTGACGATCAGGACGCACGCCATGACCAGAAGAAATCCGCTGGTCAGTACAAGCGCCCAGTTCACCGTCTCGGCTTTCAGGTTCCCCGCGACCAGGCTGACCAGCGCCCAGATACAGACCAGCATCATAAACACCATGGGAATCAGCGAGACCCAGAAGTTCGCCTTCTGCTTGATCAGGACGAGTGTCACCACGAGGAGCGTAAGGGCCGCCAGGAGCTGATTCGAGGCGCCGAAGACCGGCCATATCTGCATGGCATTTCCACTCAGGGCCATGTAGGCCGCACAGCCAATTGCCACGGCGGTCGCAACATAACGATTGGCACAGACGCGTGCCCACGGCTTCTCATCCGACTCAAGCCCACCATGCCTGGCATCCGGAAGGAAAAGCTCTTGCCAGGTGAATCGTGTCAAGCGTGTGGCGGTATCCAGTGTGGTCAACATGAACGCGGAGATCGCCAACGCTATGAACGTCTTCCCCACCTTAATCGGCAGCCCGACCGACGCCGCAAATCCCGCCAACCCGTTGGCGAAAGCCGCGACCGGCCCCTGGTTCTGTAATGCGTCCACGTACCCACTTCGGCTCACCACAGCAACCGCCGTCAGAGCCATCAGGGCGAGCACGCCCTCAACCAACATCGAGCCGTACCCCACCACCCGGATGTGCTTCTCCCTTGCAAGCTGCTTCGACGTTGTTCCCGAAGCCACCAGAGAATGGAATCCCGATATAGCGCCACAGGCAACCGTCACGAACAGGAGAGGGAAAATCGCCCCCGTTCCCCCGGTGGGACGCTCCACGACCCATCCCTCAAAGGCCGGCATTGCCAGTACAGGTTGAGCAAAGAGGATGCCGACAAAACCGATCACCATCATTGCGTAGAGCAGATACGAGTTGAGATAGTCGCGCGGCTGGAGGAGCAGCCAAACGGGAATAGTGGAAGCGACGAAGACATAGCCAAACAGAATGATAAGCCAGAACCGGCGCGCCGATTCGACGCTCCATCCGAAACGCGCGGTCAGGTCAAGCGGAGCTACCGCCCCCAGCCAGACGAACAGGAACAGCAAAGGCACGAAGATCAGGCTGCCCATCGCGATGGAGATGCCCTTCTTGTAGACCAACCAGCCAAAGATCGGGGCCATCGCAATAAAGAGTAGCGAGGCTGTCGCGACGGACGGGGTCGAGACAAATGTCTTGGCCACCAGCAATGCAAAAATGGCATCGACCAGCACCAGCGCCGCCCACGCGAACAGCAGGAAAATCTGCCGCCCGGCATACCCCAGTTCACGCTCGATGACGTGTCCGATGGAGCGGCCTTCGTCTCGCACGGAGAGGAAGAGCGCTGCAAAGTCGTGCATGGCGCCAAGAAAGATACACCCCACCAGCACCCACAGCGCGACCGCGCCCCACCCGAAGTACGCGGCAAGGATCGGGCCTACAATCGGCCCGGCCCCGGCAATCGAGGCAAAGTGGTGGCCAAAAAGAACCGCCGGTGAGGTAGCGACAAAGTCGACCCCGTCCTTGCACGTATGGGCCGGCGTCGTCCGCGTGTCATCGGTCCCAAACAGTTTCTCCAGGTAGCGACCATAGATAAAGTAGGCCGCCAGAAAGAACACCGACCCGCCCAAAACCAACACCGCACCATTCATTACCACTCCCCAGTGATGAACCTCGATGATACGTCTCGCCACACAATGTGTCAAACACCCCGAGCCATTCATGGCTGACCATGGCGAGGCAAGGAATCTCCTCCGCAGGCCTTTGGATGCCGAAAGCAGGCTCGATCCAAACCACCCAGTGCGAAGGGGGTGTAACCGGTCTTCCGCTCCTGCCTGAGAGAGGAAAAACATAGAAAAC
>JAOZSS010000026.1 GCA_029939545.1 Kiritimatiellia bacterium
TGCAGAGTGAAGGGGCGGCGATTGCCGATCAGATGAAGGCTTCGCGCCGCGAACACATCAGCCGGTTGCAGAGCGAGGAGGTTTCGCCTTTCTTCAGTCTCGCCTACACCGACATGCTGAACTACTACCGGCGCATGAAGGACCACGCCCTGAATATCGCGGAAGTGGTGGCCGGGGAGAAGTAGGGTCTGAAATCGGAGATCGAAAGTCGGAGGTCAGAGGGCGGCGTACTGGGTGAGGGTGGCGGTCAGCTCCTCGTGAACCATCGTCACGAGGGCTTTCGGCTTGAGCGGGTGTGCGTGTGAGCCCCATGAGAGTATCCAGTCGCGTACCTCCTGCATGTGACGTGTTCGGAAGCGGATCTCCACGCCGTTGTCCCTGACATCGTGCAGCGTCTGTTCCGGATGCCAGGTGCGTTCGCGGATATAGGGGGCGGCCTTCGCATCAAAGCGTATGGCCACGGCATGCTCCTTCGCATCCCAACGGATTCCGAATTGTTCCCGCGCGAGAGCCTGCTCGTCGTACTGTTCGGGCAGCTCGAAGGTGGAGGTCTCAAGTGTGGCACCAAGGGCACGCGAGACGGCAAACGTGCGAATACCTTCGCTGCGATGGCAGTAGGCAATCACGTACCATTCTCCTCTATGACCGACCAAGTGGTAGGGGTCGATGGTTCGGTCTGAAGGTTCCTGTCCAACGCCCGCGTAGCGCATCGTCATCTGTCGGTCCTCGCGCATGGCCACGGCGATGGTTTCCCATACATCCGGGCGGATTGTGGTGATGGGCTCGGCGAAGACGGTCACCCGGCTGTCGAGCCAGGCGGGGTGTACCGAGACGCGATCGGGAAGCGAGTCCTCAATTTTGTTGAAGACTGAGAGCAGCCGTTCATGCAGGGGTGTGTTGCGGAAGGCGCGCAGCGCCTGCTCTGCGACACAGACCGCAAACAGGTCGCTTTCGCTGATCGTGATAGCCGGTAGCCGGTAGTTGGGTTCGGTGTAGAAGAACCCGAAGCGGGTAGGGGCATAGTCAATTGGCGCGTTCAACTCGTAGCGCAGGTAGTCAATGTCCCGCTGAATCGTCTTGGACGATACCTCCCACGTCTCCGCCAGCGATCGGCAGTTGGGATAGTGCCCCTTTCGGATCTCGCGGTCGATAAAGAGCAGTCGTCGGTACTGCGGCTTGAACTTGGGCATAGGCACCTCTCTCTCCACCTTGTTCCGTTGGATATTCCCCGTGAATATTGGATAGCGAAAAACTTTACCCTGGGACGCTATATGTCCTACCCCATGTTGTACAGTCTTAAGCGCAACAATAGAGAAGGAGGTGTGCGATGCGCAGGAGAGTGGACCGAGTAGTGATTGATGGGGTAATCGACGTGAGCGACGAGATGCGCTGGTGGCAGGTCCCGGTGGCACCAGAAACAAACAGGACGCATCGGGGACTATTCCGACGCGTCCTGCTGATGTTGATCTGAAACAGATCCGGGCGCCGGGCCTATAGATGGGCCTCAAGCTTCCCTTTGAGGGCGGCTTTGTTCATGGCGCCCACCATCTGCTCCTGCACCACACCATCCTTAACGATAAGGAGGGTGGGGATGGAGCGGATGTTAAACTCGCCGGCCAGTTGCTGGTTGCTGTCGACGTCGACCTTGGCGATTTTGACCTGGCCATCCATCTCGTCGGCAAGCTCATCCAGGATAGGTGCGATTGCGCGACAGGGGCCACACCACTCGGCCCAGAAATCGACGATTACGGGGATAGAGCTATCCATTACCTCGGTTTGCCAGTTATCACCTTCGATATGCACGATCTTGTCACTTGCCATGTTGACCTACTCCTCGTTGGGGGCTTGTATGCTCTAGTTAACAATTTTTCCGGGCCACGACAGGTTCGGTCCGCCTGTCCATGATGACAGTTTGGTTCCGGATACGTTAGGACCGAAAGCCTGAGCGGCGAGCATGTAGATAACGACGCACAGGACGAGTGTGGCGGCGAGGGCCAGGAGCGCCCAGACAGCGCCGGGTTCATCGGAGCGGGGCTCATCACTTGGCTCGGGTGGAGTGAGTCCGAGTCCGGGCCGCGCAACGACCGATGCCGCAGTTGAGGCAGCGTCGGGTCGTTTCACGCGGATGGTCTTCTTCTGCGTAGGTGTTGCGTCGGCATCATCCAGCGGCAAGTGGTCGAGACGGGCGGTTTTGCTCATCTCGCCGCCATCGTCCGCCGCAGCCATCGCGGGCTTCTTCACCTTTACGGTGGCAGACTCGCTGCCTGGACGTTTAATCTTGATGGTCTTGGGACGCGCGGGATCGACGGGTTCAGCGGGTGCCTCGCTCTCTTTGTCGGCCGTCAGGGCTTCCTCGAGAGGAATGCGCGAGGTTTTCCGCTTCTCAGCATCGGCCTGGATCTTCCTGCTATCCACGTCGGCAATCGGAACCGTGATGCTGAGCGGCTGGGTGGAGCGAACCTTGGGAACTTGAACGCTCGGCTTGATCTTGACCGTCTTCGGTTTGAGCGCGGGGACTTTGGCTTTATCCTTGTCGCCTGCCGCCTCGGGGCCTCTCGCGCTATCGAGAGGAATACGCGAGGTCTTCCGCTTGGTGTCGGTTTTGGCCGCGGCTGCAGCCTCCTCGGAGGGAGCCGCTTCTTCCGCTTTGGCTTCAGCCGGTTCGGGCTTCTGCGTGGCGGGGGCCGGCTTGGGCTTCAGCTTAATAGCGGGGCTCGCCGCCTCGGCGGCAGCTTCAGCTGCTTCGGCGGCGGCGATGATGGGAGCCGACTCGGCTTTTTCGGCAGGTTCCGCCGCAGGTTTCTGAGCGGCTGGCTTCACGACTAATCGGGAGGTGTTCTGCTTGACCGTTGCATCGGCAGGCGGCTTTGGCGCGAGTTTAGGCGCGGCCTCGGCGGTGGGTTCCTGTTTCAGGACGCCCTGCTTGCGCAAATTCAGTTTAGGTGGAAGCTTCGGTCCATCCTGCTTATCGGAATCATCTGCCATTGTTTCTCTCCCGTGAAGACCCACCCACTATATCCCTTCTCATCCGGCGGGGTCAAGTGTGCCGCTCAGACCTCCATAATCTCGACTTCCTTGGTTTTGAGCCCCTCGTCAATAGAGGTGATGGTCTTGTCGGTCAGGTTCTGGATCTCCTTGAGCCCCTCGTCGCGGTCGTCTTCAGTTATCTTGCTGTTCTTCTGTAGTGCCTTGACGTGGTCATTGGCTTCACGGCGGACATTGCGTACTGCCACACGCGAATCTTCGCTCATGCGACGGGCGACCTTGCCCAGCTCGCTGCGGCGCTCCTCGTTGAGTTCGGGAATCGGTACACGCACGACACGCCCATCGTTCATGGGGGTAACGCCGAGGTTGGCGGCGAGAATGGCCTTCTCGATCTCGGACAGAACCGAGGGATCGTAGGCGTTGATGACAATCAGGCGAGGCTCAGGCGTCGAGATGTTGGCCAATTCGCGCAGCCGGGTGGGTGCGCCATAGTAAGGGATCTGCACATTCTCCACCAACGCGGGTGAAGCTTTGCCGGTACGGATGCCCGAAAACTGCTCATGCAGGAAGGCAAGCGACTTCTCCATCTTCTCTTCGCAGTCGATCAATACTTCTTCAACGGATTCCATGTGTCCTTCTCCTCGTCGCGTCTAGTTTAGCCACCCACGGTCGTGCCGACGTTCTCCCCGGCCACGATGCGCTCCATCACGCCGGGTTCAAAGAAATCGAATACCACGATCGGGATACTGTTCTCTCGGCAGAGCGAGAACGCCGCGCCATCCATGACTTTCAGGTTCTTGTGCAGCGCCTCGTCGTAGCTGAGGTGATCGTAGCGTGTTGCAGAGGGATTGCTGACCGGGTCGGCGGAGTAGATTCCGTCAACCTTGGTGCCTTTCATCAGCACGTCGGCTCTCAGCTCACTGGCACGCAGGGCGGCGGCGGAATCGGTGCTGAAATAGGGATTGCCGGTGCCGCCACCAAAGATGAGGATGCGACCCTTGCGGAGATGACGCAGGGCCCGGCGCAGGATGAAGGGCTCGGCCACCTTGTTCATGTCGATAGCCGTCAGAACACGCGTGTCGATGTTGTTGTGTTCAAGTGCGTTCTGTAGGGCGAGTGCGTTGATAATGGTGGCCAGCATGCCCATGTAGTCGCCCGAGGTGCGGTCGATGCCGCCCTGCTCCCCGCTAATGCCGCGAAAGATGTTGCCGCCCCCGACCACCACGGCCAGTTCCGCACCCATCTGGACAACGTCTTTGATCCGCTTGGCGATGCCGTCGCAGATCTCGGGGTCGATACTGAGCCCGCTCTCCTTGCTGCGCAGCGCTTCGCCGCTCAGCTTGAGGAGAATGCGTCGATACCGAACTGACTTGTCGTTATCCATAGTGTCTCGGTTCCCTTCGGTCTGCCCGTAGGTAGACCATGCATCTCGACGGGAGGTACGCTAACGGAAAAAGGGATAGGCGTAAAGGAAATCACAAAAGCCGTTGGCAGCGGAAACGAAATAGGGGTATGCTTGGGCACATCATGACGAAGGAGCTTCAACTTGATCACTTGCGAGGGGTGCTGGTCCGGCTCGAAGAGACGATCATCTTCGGCCTGATCGAGCGTGCCCAGTTCCGGCGCAATCCTCCCGTCTATGAAACCGGTGGGATGGGCGGAGCCTTGGGCTCGAAGTCGCTGCTGGAATTCATGCTCCACGAGACCGAACGCTTACACGCGCAAGTGCGCCGCTACACGAGTCCCGATGAGCATCCGTTCTTCGACGATCTGCCGGAGCCCATTCTGCCGTCCCTGGCCTACGCCGAGAACCCTCTGCACAAGAACCGGGTGAACGTGAATGCACAGATCATGCGGATGTATGTGGACGAGCTGGTACCGTTCATCAGTGCCGACGGCGATGACGCGAACTACGGATCGTGCGCAGTGATCGACGTGCACCTGTTGCAAGCGCTATCGAAACGGATTCATTACGGCATGTTCATTGCCGAGAGCAAGTATCGCGAAGAGCGCTCGACCTTCGATCCCCTCATCCGTGCGAACGACCAGGCCGCCATTGAGGCGGCCATTACGGTGACCCACGTGGAATGTCAGCTCTACGAGCGCGTCAGCCGCAAGGCGGCGGCCTATGGCAGCGAACTGCTGAATGCGGGCGATGGCAGTATTGCGCCCGAGAAGGTCCGCGCCATCTACGAACGCTGGATCATTCCGCCCTGCAAGCAGGTAGAGGTGGCCTATCTCCTGCAGCGCCTCAACGGTTGAGTTTTGCTGGACGTGTTCCGGCTTACCCGCTACTGTTTCTGTCGGAAGATACATTATACAACGGGGGCTGAATGGCGCATCTTGACGAACAAGCGCTGAAACGAGATTACCGGGAAGAGCTGCGGGCCACGAGTCTGCGCTACGGTCGGATGATGGCCGGTGTCGGTGTACTCGTGCTGGGCTACATGTTTATCAACGATTACTTCCTCATGGGCGTGGGTGCCCTGGCGTTCACGCGTATGGTGGGTTTCATTCCCTGCGTTGTGTATACGGTACTGTCATACACTTGCTTCAAACGCTGTCGGTCGTACATTATCCCTGCCCACGTGCTGCTGTCGGCATTCCTAATGGTCTCTTCGGGTCTATTCTCGGTAGGCCTGTTTATGACGGGGCTGGAGGGGAAGGCCTATGGTGCCGCTGGAACCATGCAGGCCAGTGTTCTGGCCACGTTCGTCTTCTGCAACGGTGTGCGGAAATATCTGTGGGCCATTGTGCTCATCCCGCTCGTGTTGACACTCGTGACGATTCTCTCGTGTTGTGCGCCCTCGCGGGTTGAACTGACGCTGTTCTACACGCCGTTCATCACGGCAGTATGTGTGGTGGCGGTGGGGGTCTCCCAAGCGCGCATGGCGGCGCGTGGCTACCGCATGGGTCGGCTGGTGGAAGTGCACAAGAATGATCTGGAAGAGAAAGCGGAGGCCCTGCAGCTCGCCAACAACGAGCTCCAGCAGTTTGCCAGCGCCGTGGCACACGATCTGAAGGTTCCCCTGCATTCGATCCGCACCGCCCTGGAGACGATGGAGCTGCGCTCCGACACGACGGAGTCCGATAAGCAGGAATGGGTTGAGCAGATGAGGTTTGTGACCGGTACGGCCGACCGGATGAGCCAGATGATAGCGAGCATGTTGAGCTATGCCTGCCTGGAGAATTGCAGCGAGGACTTCTGCTACGTGTCGCTGGATGAGGTCCTGGAGGCCGTGAAACTGAATCTCAAGCACCTCATTGAGGATAGCGGGGCGGAGATCTCTGCGGAGGCGCTTCCGGCTGTCTGGGGCGACCGGATGCAGCTCACCACACTGCTGCAGGAGTTGCTGGTCAATGCTATCAAGTACCGCAAGCCCGGTACCCAGGCTGCCATTCGCCTGTCGGTGGAGGACGACGGAGATTGGGCGCGGGTTCTGGTGCATGACAACGGCATCGGGTTCGAAGCGAAGCACAAGCGGGCGGTGTTTCGGCCCTACCAGCAACTGAAGACCCACGCCAAGGGCGAAGGCAACGGCATCGGGCTGGCCTCCTGCGCCAAGATCGTCAAGCTCCACGGCGGCAGCATCGGTGTCGATCCGGTGGTCGACCAGGGCAGCACCTTTTACTTCACGCTGCCTAAGAGCGCCTAACCCCAATGCCGTTCACGAGTTGCCGCCCCCGTCGGTCGCGCTCTTCGATGGCTGGACTCCTGTACCCTGACTCGGCGGGCGGACTTCTGCTGGGCGCACTGATCGCGGCCCTGGCCTACATGCTGACCGGCCGGTTCCGACGGATCGTCCGGATCCCGGTCTGCCAAGCATAGACATCGATCCCCATGCGGTCGGCTAGGGTGGTTACCGCCTGCATATCCTTGTCACCCAGGTTATCGATGATGACAAGCATGTCGATGTCGTGGGCCTCAATCTCGGCCTCCAGGTGGTCGATCCCACCATGGACGAGCTGACCCCCTACGTAGCGGCCGTGCAGTTGGCGGTTGTTGTCGATATAGCCTATGACGTGCGTGGACGATTTGTCGTTCGCGAGGCGGAGTCCCTGATCCATCACGTAGAGGGCCGCTTGCGGGCTAGCCCCGATCAAGAACGCGCGTCGGCTGTCGCCTGCATGGTCTTGTCCCGCCATGGCGTCGATAATCGCGCGCGGCAGGGCGCGCACACCGGCGATAAGCGTAATCGAGACGGTGGTGTGCAGAATGGTCTGCAGGATGAGTGACGGGATTGAGATGATGTCGACGACGGCCGTGATACCGGCCGCCACCAGGGCCCCCGCGACGATTCCGCTTCCCAGCATTATGAACTCCGAAATGCGTGCTCGGCTCCAGACCCGGGAATAGGTTCGAGCCATGAAGATGCAGAGAAACGGTATTCCGACCCATACGGCAATTTGGTCGGTCCACAGGTTCTTCCATCCGTGCAGGTTTTCGAACTGACCGCTGAAGTAGGTGCCGATGGCGAGCGCGAGGCCCAGGGCGCAGACGTCGACTGCCGGGTAGGCTATCATGCCTACGAGATGCCAACTGGGGCGGTGCAGGCCCTGGATAATGAACTGGCCGCTGGTCCATAGTTCAATGCGTGCCAGGTGGCGCACAACCACGTAGGCAATAGCAACGAAGGCAATAATGTAGATACCCGTCGCATGCGAGTGGTACATCATACTGAGCAGACCGACCGCCACCAGACCGACCGCCAAGACATAGAGCCAGCTTGCCGCGGCACGATGTGAGAGACCCGAGCGAAGCAGTCGGTGGTGCACGTGATCGACGTCGCCCGCGAACACCCGTGCCGACGCCTCACCGTTCGCGGCCTCTGTTTTGCCAAGCAATCTCCGCGCCGTGCGCCGCCACATAGCCAGAGCCGTATCGAAGATCGGGATGCCGATGGCAAGGAGTGGCACCATGATCGTTGTGACCGTGGTCGCCTTGGCGCCACCGGAGCTCACAGCCACGGAGGCCAGCAGAAAGCCGAGGAACATACTGCCGCTATCGCCCAGGAAAATGCTTGCCGGATGAAAGTTGTAGCGCAGAAAAGCAAGACAACTACCGATGGCGCCGATTAGCACCAGCGCATCGGCTGGCATGCGGCGGATCAGGAAGGATCCCGCCATGCCGACGGATGCGATCAGCGCAAGCCCGGCAGCCAGCCCGTCCATGCCGTCAATCAGGTTGAAGGCGTTCATAATCATGACGAACCAGAGGAGCGTCAGCACCAAGTCGACCGCAACGGGCAGGCTGACCCCGAGAATCATCTCAATGCGCATGTCGCAGAAAAAGGCCAGCAAGGCAATAAGAACCTGTCCACCCAGTTTCACCAGTGGCTTGAGTTCAAACATGTCATCGAGGACCCCGATACAGACGAGCACGGTGGAGATAAGCAGAAAATGCCACCACCAGATGGCGTCAAGCATGCCGTGGAAAGGTGCCCACGGCAGCACGAACATGGCAAAGCAGGCCGCGTGGAATCCCAGGAAGACCGCGATGCCGCCCCCGGTGGCTGTTGGCTTGGTGTGGGTATGACGACGGCGTGGTTGGTCAACCATCCCGATCTTGAGAGAGAGGCGACGGATCATGGGCGTCAGCAGGAAGGTCACCAGGAACCCGACGAGCAGGGCAAACGGGTATTTCAGGAGGACTTCAAATGGGAGGCCGGTATACATGTCTCAATCAATTCACACAGACGGTTAGCATTGCTCTCGGCTCCAAATACCGCTTTGGCCAGACGTCGGGCACCCGCACCGCGGCGTGCACGTTCCTTAGGATCAAGGGCGCTGGCCACAGCAGCCTGCAACGCGCTCGTATCCCCCTCGTCCACCACCCAGCCGGCCTCGTACTCCATTATCCACTGTGCCGGACTGCTGTCGCGACCGCCGACGAAGATGATCGGGCGGCCCAGCCGACAGATCGCCTGTACCTTGCTGGGTATCATGCACCCTTTCCACCGGTTGTCGAGACTCATCAGATGCACGTCTCCAGAAAGCTGGTGCGCCGCCAGCTGATCGGGTGGGGCATAAGGAAGCAGCTCGAGCTGGGTCTCGGGATGTGCCGCGGCGAACGCTACCACCTCGGCTCGACGCTTACCGCCACCGGCAAATACCCAGCGTACGGCTGGGTTGGAGGCCGTCGCTTCGACCGTGGCAAGCAGCTCGCCAAACCGGTGCCCCAGTCCCATGTTGCCGGAGTACATGAAGATGGTGTCGGAGTCCTTCCATCCCCGTTCGCATCGCAAGGCCTGCACCGCATCCCGCTCGGCATCGGGCGCAGCCAACGGCCAGAGCGGAATCGATTCAACCTGTGCGCTTCCGGCATACGGCGTAAGGCGGGCGGCCATGTCAGGACCGAGGCCGACCGCGAAAGCGCCGCCGCCGATCGTGTAGCGCGCCAGGGCGGCAAGACGTCGCGCGGTCCAGCTTCCCGGCTTAATCATGTCATGCGCAAACAGCACGTCCGGATAGAGATCCATGATCCAATGGCCATAGGCGGTTTGCCGTCGTCGGCACGCGCGCACAACCGCGCCAACGAATGGAGGCGTGGTCAGGCAGAGAACAAAGTCCGGCGCAGGTCGCATCCGACGCAGTCGGACCGCGAGTCGCGCCAGGATCCAGCCGTATTCGACAGCCTTGAGCAGCAGGTTATCTCGGCCGACGTTCAGTCCGCCCACGCGCTGGACATCAAGACCGTCAATCGTTTCCCGTGCAGCATACCGACCATCACCGTTGTACGACGACCGCGATGCCAGCACCGTGACCGTGTGTCCGCGCGCCATCAGTCGCCGCGCCAGGTCATGCAGATACTGCCCGGTCGGTGCCACGTCCGGCGGATAATACTGGTTGAGCAAAAGGATATTCATGCAGCAAGCCAATTACAAAACATGAGCCGAGCGTACTTCTTTCATCTTAAACTGTCAAAATGTGCTTGGCCTGAGGACTTGCATTCGAACCCGCTCACACCGTGTAGGAATCTCCCTGAGAGACCCAATCAGTTTTTTCCTATGTTGACGGCGACGGGGGGAGGCATTACTGTACCGACAAGATTTTGCTTGCGGATGAAGGTATGGCAGTGGCAGTGAAGAGGCACGAGATAAGCGTTGTTCTGGTGGATGACCATCCCATGGTATTTCCGGGTCTGAGGCATGCGCTGAAGGATGCGCCGGAGGTCTCGATTGTGGCGGAGGTCGACAGCGGCGAGAGAGCTGTCACTGTGGTCAGAGAAAAGAAGCCGGATGTCGCTGTTCTCGATGTTCTTATGCCTTCTGGTGTGTCTGGCCTGGACACGGCCAGAGTCCTCCTCAAGCTTGAGTCTTCACCTGCCGTCATGGGAATGAGCCACGGTGTTCCTGGTCATGTCATCAGGAAGTTTCTGTCTGTTGGTGCGTCCGGGTTTGTCCTTCAGGAAAGCGTCATGGACCAGCTTGTTTCTGCAATCCGTGCAGTTGCTGGAGGTGATCGTTTTCTGTGCAAGCGCTCCGAGAGTCTGGTTGAGGCCGCCGAGGCAAAGTGGAAATCCCTTGGATACGACAAACTCACGGCGCGCGAACGGGAAGTTTTCGACGCCTATGCGGCCGGGCTGGATAGAGGCAGTCTGGCCGACTACAAGAAGATCAAGCTTGCGACCGTGAACGTCCACATGGCACACATTGAGCAGAAACTGGGCGTCAGCAATCCGGTGAAGCTTGCGCTCGACGCCCAGAGCGTCGGGCTGGGCCTGCTCTGACCTACTAAACACCTCGTTTAGATCCTAAACGAACCATTTATTTACAGAACCGATTACCACGCATAGCCTGCAACCAGTTCAACGCTCACCAAGCTGCATGGCAGCAACAGCGAGAGGAGGCAGGTGATGGGTGCTGGTTCTGCGACAAAATCTATTCTCCTGGTGATTGGTTGCGCCGGAATCGCCACTGCAACCGCCCTCTCGGCTGGGGAGTGCGAATCCCACACGCTCACGCCTGAATTCATCTCATTCTTCCATCTTCAGGGCTCTGAAGCTGAAGATCCGGCCGGTGATGCCGACCATGATCTGCTGACTTCTGGCACAGAAGAGCGGCTCTGGACCGACCCGCTCAATCCTGACACGGATGGGGACGAGCTGCTGGACGGGTCGGACCCAATGCCGGTGAGCCAAGCAGTCATTGACTGGGGTGACCCTCTATTCACGTCGGGCGATTTCTATGAGTATGCGGCACCCCCGTGGTGGGGTGCCGCGTTCAAGCGGGGCGGAGCCTGGCGCGAGGAACCTGCCGCATGGTGCACAAGCACCAACGGAGCATCGCTTGTCGTGGACTTCGACCGTGAGCACCTGGACGCGGACATGCTTGTGACCCTCAGATGGAGTGGGGATGCGACGGCCTACTGTGAAGTGTTCCTGGTCGACAGCAATGGCATTCCCTGCGCCAAGCTCGCCAAACCGCTCACTCTGCTGCATGCAGTTGAGCCCAGCGAATTTGCTGTGCCGATCCTCACTACCACGGCTGCCACAACTCTTGAGATGAGATTCTTCGGCCATGACGTCTGTGTCGAAGGTACTGTCATCGCACCTTTGCCAGACATTTATACTGTTGATCCGTCTTTCTGGGACATGGCCCCGGAAGATGGAGAGGTCCTGCCTGTCGCGGACCCTCGTGACACCGACACCGAAGGAACCGGGACCGAAGGCTCAAGCACGGGATCACGCCCGACCGGCGGCAGGGTCATCTACGTTGATAAAGCATACGGTAGCGCCAGTTACAGCGGATTGCGCCGGACTCCGAAGGGAAATGACGGACCACGTGCCTCCATCCGCGATGCCATCAAGAACATTGCGCGCGCCGGAGACACAGTGGTTATCGCGGCAGGCATATACAAAGAAGGCGAGAATGTGTTTCTTGGGGCCAACGACATCAGACTGATCCCACAGGGACATGTACTAATCAGGTAATCCGAACGGAGGACAGTAGCAATGAGCCTAAGAGCAACTTGGATGACGGCAGGCATAGCGCTAGCGGCGACAGGACTCTGTCTTGCCGGCGACATGACGATAGAGGGGGACCTGACTGTGGAGTCTAATCTGGTGGTGAATGGGGTCGTTGATGACGACCTGGATATGGCCGACCACACGATCTATCTCGATTCGCCTCCAGACGATGCACCCGCGATCGTGATTGAAGGAACCGGATCTGAGTACAAGTACATTCGGTTTACGAATGGGCAATCGCTGTGGGATCTCGGGAAGGGAACCGATGGCGGCTCAGAGAGCGCCGCTTTCAAGCTCTGGCACTCCCCGGATGGTACTAACTCCTGGATAACACCTCTCATGGTTCGTACCAATGGTGATGTTAAGATGGAAGGTGATCTTGAGGTGGATGGCAAAGTCGAAGCCGAGGAGTTCTACTTCGACAACGGAACTCTCGCCATCGGCTATGGAACCGGGACCAACTGCGTGTTCGGTGGAGAATCAGCCGGAGACCAGAATAGTGCGAACTATGTACAGGGCATCGGATATCGGGCGGCGTATGACAATACCGCAGACCATACATATGGTTTTGGTCATCAGGCTGCCTGCAATAACGATGGGTATAGAGTAACTGGCTTTGGATCTTCTGCGGCACATAACAACTCCGGTAGCCACGTGGATGCCATAGGTCATGAAGCGGCCTATGGCAATGTTGGCAGCTACGTCTTTGCTGCAGGGAAGTATGCCGGCTACGGGAACGAGGGAGGATTTCTGTGTGCTGTCGGTTACCAGGCCGCGTGGTACAATGCCGGAGACTATATCAATGCTCTAGGTGCCTACGCAGGGAGAGATAATACGGGTGATCATTGCAGTTTCCTCGGGAGAGATGCGGGTAGGTCTAACAGTGTTGACTACGTCAACATCATTGGGCGGTGGGCATCGGGTCTGTCCACGGTAACGGAACGGTCCTACCTGAGCGGTGATCTCGAACTCTACGATCCACCGGACAGCGGCGGCAGTACTTCCGGCAATCTTCTCAAGTTCCAGGGAGGAGCGACCATTCAAGCCTCCGGTTCGAACATCTACTTTGCGGCAGGCAGCGTGGGGATCGGGACCAACTCGCCGTCCGAAGATTTTCACGTGGCAGGCAACGCAAAAGTCGACGGCGAGCTGGATGTTGCCAGCATCACGCTTGGCGGCGATACCCGCACCAACTGGCCCAGTGGCGGCGACTCGACATGGGATGGCGGGGCCACAGGTCTTGATGCGGCGCTCGGCCGCACCAGTTTGGGGTTAGGCAGTGCCGCCACCAGCAGCGTAAGTGCATTCGCAACGGCAGACCTGTCGAGCTATGCCGGAAGCAATCTGACTTACTCCGCCGGACAGTTCCATGCGCAGGCCGGGTCCAGCTACACCGATGATGACGCCACTAATGCGGTGGCAACCGCTTGGCCAGACCTCGATACCGACAGCACAGACGACTATGGCTATAGCGATGTCACAAACGCAGTGATGACCGCTTGGCCGAACCTGGATACAGACAAGACTGATGACAGCGGCAGTGTCGCCAACTGGGCAACCAATCCCGCTGTAGCAAACGTCAGCCTGAGCGGCTACTGGCTCTCAAACGACGGTGACAGTGAGGGCGTCTTTGTAGCCATCAGTGGCAATGTGGGAATTGGGACCAATGCACCCTCCGAGACTCTTGAGATAGCAGGAACAGCACGAGTAAGTGGCGGCATCACATATGTGGCACCATTAGGTGATGTTCCGATGGGCATCTACACGAACGCGCCATAGGGGAACTGAGAGGCAGGAGGATTGCCATGCAATACAGAAGATCACTCATCGCGTTGATACTGACTGCAACATGCGTCTGGTGTGTGGCACAGCCATTCGAAAACGCTGCGCTTTCAGCCGTACAGGCCGCGTTCAAACAGAGGATTCGGACGCTGAGGTCACAGCCGCAAGGTATCGCTTTGCGCCGACGGCTGGAACTCGCACACGCGGCTCGTGAGGATGCGGAGAAGGGCTTGCCCGGAATTCAGACGCTGGACAGGCAGATCGAGAAGCTGCGCGCCCAACTCAAGGCCCTCCAGAAGGAACGCCATGCCATCATGCGCGCACATGCCAAAGAGCTCGGGGCCATCGAGAGTGAGCTCATAGACGCCGAGAAAGCAATCACGGACTACGAGCGCAACGATCCGCAACTCGCGCAACTGCATGCTCAGCGCAAAGCTCTCTGGGCCGAGCTTAGAGATCATCCTGAACTAGACTGAGGGAGTGCCAACGATGCATTACCAACCAGACAGAGCATCTGGAACATTGAACATGTTGTCGGTAGCCTGCTGCCTTCTGCTCCTCTCAAACTACTGCATGGCTGAGCCCGACTACCCCAGTTGGTGGATCACCCGCGGCATGGTGGACACCAATGCCACCCCCAACGACTACGCAGGCGTTAATCTCGGCCAACTCAAATGGTTCGCGACCAACGCTTACGACGAACTCGAAGCCAATCTCACCGGCGGCGCCGACACCAACATCACCAGTATGGTGGAGGGCTTCAGCACATCCAACAATCACGTCTCTGTGAACCTGGGGCAGCTCAAATACGTTGCACAGCCTTACTGGAACCGACTGATCGAAGAGAACCAGACCAACAGTTACCCATGGACCACCAACACCCTCGACGACGCAGACTTCGCCGTCGCCAACATCGGCCAACTCAAACATGTGTTCAGCTTCAGCATCGATGCCGACCCGGATAGCGATGGCGACGGCTTGCTCGACTCAGTAGAGACAGGCACGGGCGTCTTCGTCAGCCCAACCGACACCGGCAGCAATCCCAACCTTGCAGACAGTGACGGTGACGGAATCGACGATGGCGATGAGGTATCTGCCCGCACCGACCCCAACAACAGTGACACCAACGCCCCCGCCATCACGCTCTCCTGGCCTCAGAATGGGAGTTCTCAGATATGGATACCTTAATGATGCATCGACACGGTGCAAGGCCTGCTTGCGACAGGCTCAATTTAGCACGCAGACACCACCTGGTTCTCACCCTAGCTTCCGTGTGTATGGCGCTCGTGCTGTCCTTGCCGCCTGTGTCTGCTGCGTACATATCCAATGCTGGTTGGAACCCGACATCCGACCAAGCAGGGGACTGGGATATCACGGCAGAGCATGGCGGGGTGCTGCCGACTGCGGTCTACGTCCAGTACCGCCCTGATCCCTACGGCGAGCCGCCCTATGTGACGTTCAGGCCTCATTGGTTTCTTGATGGTCGATGGCAGCTGATAACGACCGAGAGATACAAAACATACGTCTATGATACTACAAACTCTGCCATGCGCTTGACGCAGTTCGTGCGAACCGGGTTTCACAGCGGGAGCCCCCCATGGCAGGACTTCGAGTACCATTTCAAAGTTCCCTGGCAGATCATCAACAATGAGCTGGTCTCACCAGATCCGACTCACCCTGACATGCTGCCTCCAGACCCCAAACACCCCGACGGATGCAAGGCTGATTCACAGGAACCCATCAATCTGATCAATGGCTATATGGTCTCTGAAACTACGGATGCCTTCATCCCATGCCCTGGCGTAGATCTCAAGTTCTCGCGTTACTACATCAGCGGGCAAGACTACACAAATGGACCACTTGGGTATGGCTGGGTTCATGAATATGACTGGCGCGTTGCCGAGACAACCATGGTATTCGAAACCAGTTCCGACAACATAACCAACCACAACCTCCAGATTGACTGTGGAAAGGGACGGCGCTTCACGCTGCAGCGCTTTGGCACAAACAACTCTTGGCGGTCAGCCTACGATCACGCGTGGACGGCCGAAAAGGACGCAAACGGCCAATATGATGTCAGCATAGGACAGGGCATCCACTACATCTTCAGTTCCAATGGCGTTCTCACCACGATTTCCGACGCTTGGGACAATGAAGTGCAGTTGAGCTACAGCAATGATCTGCTCACTCGCGTTGAGCACACCAACGGCGTATACTTTGCCCTCAGCTACAGCAACGCGCTGCTCGCATCACTGGAAACTCCCTCAACGAACCTGAGTCTGACGTACAGCTTCAGCCCGACAGGCGACCTGACTACTGTCACGCGACAAGTGGGCGGAGAGGCTTACGTCACGAGCTACGCCTACGACAGTCACATGCTTACCCAGCGCCTCAACGCTGCTGGGCAGGCCTTCTCGTACAGCTATGCAACGAACGCTGCCGGGGACGCCATCGCAACCTGCACGAACATGGTGTTGGGCTCGGACTACTACGAGCATGCCATCAGCTACTACACCAACGACAACTACACGGAAATCTCCTATGCAGTGCGCGGGACCAACCAGACCTACAAGTACTACTATCAGCCCGAGGATCAGCGGATCACGAAGATAGAAGGACCGGGCAGCTCGAACATCCTGACGATCTTCACATACGACAACCGCAACCTAACTGAGACCGGCGTGGTGCTGACCAATAGTGCGAGTGGCGAGTATATCGAGATAGAGAGGACCTACGGAGACAAGCGAACGCTCACCAAAAGATCGGTGGGCTATGGCCAAACACCAGTCGAGGAGTGGGAATATCAGTGGGATCTAGCCTATCGTCTGCCTTCCCTCATTACTGACCCCGAGCAGCATAGCATTGGTTTCGAGTACACAGACAACCGTCTTGTCAAAGCCAAGCTCTACTACAATGGGACAACAGCATCGTACGACACGGATTTGGGCTACACATCTGAAGGTTTACTCTCGGCAATAACAAACGCCAACGGGCATTGGGTCCGCTATGAGTACGACTCCTATGGCCGTCTGAACCACGTAGACCCCCAGGCAGGACCCACGATGACGCTCTCCAACAATGTTCTGGGGTATGTGGAAAGCGTCACGCTGCCCGGCGAAGGCTCAGATCGAGTGACTCAGATTGAAAGCGATGAACTTGGTCGCGTCCAGAGCGTGACCTACCCGAATGGCCTTTCCGAGAGCTTTGCCCGGGATGTCATGGGCAACGTCACAAACCACACGGATACTGCCGCCCGCTCTACACGCTACGCCTACGCCCCAACGCGAAAGCTGACATCCATAACCCGCACGCTTACGGGAACACCGGATCAGGATCTCGCGATCAGTTTCGACTACGACCAGCAGTTCAACAGCCTCAAGATCACGGACCAGAAAGGGCGTATTGTTGAAGCATACCAGCTCGATATTCAGGATCGACCCACTACCGTGACAAACGTCGAGGGCCAAACCATGTCAGTTGTGTATGGGCTTGGGGACTACGTAAAGACTGTGACCCGGTTCGACAACACCGTCGTGAGCAACGCCTACGACGGTGGGGGGAGGCTCTCAGAAGTACATTATTCTGACAGTACAAACACCTTCTCCTATTACAGCAACGGTCTGCTGAGAGCCGCCGTCAACGAGCTGGGCTCCATCAGCAATGTGTACAACGACGCAAATCGCCTGCTGACAGCCATAGGAACGGGACCGACAGGCCGAGTCGATTACACCTACTTCCCTGCCGGACAGATATCGAACGCGGTCAGCGTTGCCGCTACCACAACCTACAGTTATGATGCAGCAGAAAGAATTGCAGGGATAGATGTCCTGGGCGGTGCGCCTGAGGCTGTGTCGTTTACCTATACGTTCAACACGAACAACGGTTTGGTTTCGCACGTTCAATGCACGAACACCGGCCTGTCTGTTGCCTATCAGTATAACATGATGGATCGGCTGACAGAGATTGCGTGGAGCGATTCGGGCAGCAATGCGGTGCGCCGCTTTGCTTATGCCTATGACAATGCAGGAATGATCACAGCCGTCACGAACGAATCCGGAGAAGTGCGCCATTACGGGTATGACAGCCTGGATCGGCTACTCTCGGAGAAGGTTCTTTTCCAGAGCGGCGAGACGAACTATGCTGCCTCATATTCCTATGATGCAGTGGGTAACAGGCTGACCAAGGCGATTGACGGCATGACCGTGAATTATGCGACCAACTACAACTGGCTGACCGGATGGGAGCTGTCGGCCACGAACGGGTACTCTTTCAGGGCAGACGTCGAAGGATGCTCCAGCGAGATCATCGGAACGAACGCATACCTCGGGCAGCTCTACGTCAGCAATCTCACAGCCCAGACGCCTGAAGTGTTCACCACGAACTTCTGGCTGAACGACCTTGCCGTGGGCCTCGGCACGCAGGAAATCGTCGCCGCGATTGGAGACGTGGCCGGTAACGTCGGGTACGCCACCAACACAATCGTGGTTACGGTTGTCACGAATGCCGACTACGCATACAGCACCGCCGGTTGCCTCACGAATGTGATTTATGCTGGTGAGCAATACACCCAGACGGTTGATATAGCATGGAACGATCAATACCAAATCACTTCCGTCAGCACGAATGGAACGCAAGCGGAGACATATGCCTATGACGCTCTTGGGCGACGGGCCTATTTTACCACCGGATCTTCAACGAATTGGCTCGTTTACGATGGGCTGCATGTTGTCGCTGAAGTCGACGGTGACGGGAATCTTCTGAAGGGCTATACATGGGGCCCAGGCATCGATAATCTCCTCGCGTTTACCGACTACATTGGGGGTGAGACCAATACATATTACCCGCTGACAGACCATCTTGGGACGGTCCATGCGGTGGCTGATGAGTCTGGAAGCATCGTCGAGAGCTATCGTTTCGACGCCTGGGGACGTGTGCTGGGCGTGTATGACGCGGATGGGGCACCACTGAATG
>JAOZSS010000027.1 GCA_029939545.1 Kiritimatiellia bacterium
AATGGGGGGCGCTTAGTCGCATGAGTGAGAGCGGAAGACCGGTTACACCCCCAATCCAATCCAGTCCATCCTGTTAATCCTGTCTGAGTTCCCCTTCCCGGGTCAGACGAGCTTCGCCAGGTACTCAATCCACTCATCCATCCCGTCACCCGTCTTGGCGCTCAACTCGAAGACGAACATGCCCGGATGAACCTTGCGCAGGTTATCGCGGCAGGCTTCCATGTTGAAGTCGAGGTGCGGCAGGAGGTCGATCTTGGTAAGCACCGCCACCGGTGCCAGTGAGAAGAGCGAGGGATACTTGACTGGCTTGTCTTCGCCTTCCGTTACGGAAAGCAACGCAACCTTGAAGTGCTCACCGAGGTCGAAGGCCGTGGGGCATACCAGGTTGCCGACGTTCTCGATGAACAGCAGCTTGGTGTCCTCCCCAATGACCTCATCAAAGAGATCACCCACGCGCTGGGCCTCCAGGTGGCAGGCGCTTTGCGTCTCGATCTGGCGCACGGGCGCGCCCTTGCCTTCGAGCCGCTTCGCATCGTTGTCGGTTTGCTGATCGCCCGTGATGACGGCGCAGCCAATCTTGCCCTGCAATCGTTCGAGTGTACGTTCCAGGAGATAGGTCTTGCCCGTGCCGGGAGCGGAGATCAGGTTGATCGCCGTCACACCGCGTTCGGCCAGCCAGGCGCGGTTCCGTTTGGCCCGCTCTTCGTTCCGTGACAGCACTTTTTCGCGTACAGAGAGCACCCGTTTCTCGTCATGGGTGTGGTCGTGATCGTGCGTGTGACCATGGGTATGGTCGTGGCTGTGCCCGTCGTGGGCATGATCATCATCGTGTGTATGTGTGTGGTCCACATCGCCACATCCGCATTCGTTACACATGGTCGGTCTCCTCGTTCTGGCCTACTTCAATCGTGTCTATCATCAACTCGCGTCCCGCCACAATCTTGATATCCGTCGAGTCGCAGTTCATGCAGATGGGAAAAGGGCCATCCGGGGTGGTCGTCTTGCCGCAGCTCCGGCAGTCGACACGGGCCGGTATGCTCTGGATATCCCAGCGTGTAGCGGCGTAGAGCGTCCCCTCCACGGCCACCGAGAAGGCCATCTCCAACGCGTACGGGTCAACCCCGGAGAGCGTCCCCACCTGGAGCTGCACCGACGCAATGCCCGCCGCATCATGCTCGGCCCGTAGGGCCTCGACCCGCTCCATGATCGACTGTGCGATTGAAAGCTCATGCACTAGCAGATCCTCGGCAGCAATTCTCCACGCGGAACATCAACCAATCGGTGTCCACCCATCAACGTCTCAAGTACGACGCGTCCGGCTTCGGTTGTGACTGTCCCGATGTCTTTGGCGCTATTTCCTTCGGGCATGGCTTGCCACGCTTCCAGGATTGCCGGTGCCGCCTCTGCGCTGCACACCAGCAGCATCCGGCCTTCGGAGGCCACGTGCAGGGGATCGAGTCCGAGCAACTCGCTCACCGCGTGCGCGCCCGGCGAGACGGGAATATCCGCCTCCAGGATCTGGATGCCGACCTCAGCGCCTTCGACCATCTCGTTGAGTACTGAGGCCAGTCCGCCACGGGTCGGGTCGCGCATGAAGCGCACTTCGGCGGCATGTTCAGCCGCCGCCTGCACCAATCGATGCACCGGCGCGCTATCACTCTGCGGTCCGTTCTGGATGTGTATATTCTCGCGCGATGCCAGCACCGCAAAGCCGTGGTCTGCAATCGAACCACTCACCAGCACGTGGTCGCCGTCCTTTAGATTCGCCGGCGACAGTTCAAAGCCTGGCAGCGGATCACCTATGCCGGCGGTATTGATGAACATGGCGTCGCACTGTCCCCGTGCTACCACCTTTGTGTCGCCCGTCGCCACCACCACCCCGCTGTCATCCGCGGCCGCCTTGACGCTGTCGAGTACGCGGCGCAACAGGTTCAGCTCAACGCCTTCCTCGAGAATCAGCGCCAGCGACAGCCAGCGCGGCTTCGCGCCGCATACGGCCAGATCGTTCACCGTCCCATGCACCGCCAGATCGCCGATGTTGCCGCCGGGAAACTCGATCGGCTGCACCACGAAGCTATCCGTTGTGAAGACAACCTGGTCGCCCTCAACCGGAACTGTTGCGCCGTCGGGCAGCCCCTTCAAGGGCCCTGCTCCGAAGCGCGACACAATCTCCCGGTCAATCAGCTCCCGCGAGAGCTGACCGCCGCCACCGTGTGCCAAGAGAATTCGTTGCGAGTCTGTCATCACCATCCGCCGTTAAGCATTCCCGTAGCGCGCGGATACATCCGCGACTATCAGGTAGTCCCTAATGAACTCGCCGTCAACGGGTGTCTCCTCCCTCTTTTCAAAGCCAAACATTAGCCAAACATATTTAAAATTCGTTTCAGTGTGAAGCGGCGTTTGTGAGTTTCTCGACACTCAGAGTGATGCCCGTGTTCAGGGGGAGCGAATATCGAGCCCACGCCTCATCGCCGCATCAACCGGTATCCATCCCATGTCCTGACGACGCTGGATGCTGATCCAGTTGCCGCTTTCTTCGTTGATAGCCACGACCTCGCCGGGTTTGCAGTTAAACAGCGCTCGTGCAACGCTTGCGGGTGCCAGGCGGGCCGTTACGGGTTCAATCACGATGACGGTCTCTTTGCCTTGAGATGAGGGTTGCTCTTTCCATGCCCTAATTCGATCAGCCAACGTGAGGGGAGGTGCGGACTCTTCTTCCTGGTCGGCGGGACGGTATGGTTGCGATGGGTCCATCTCGCGTTGGGCATGGAACGTGATGCGGTAGGGGCCTTGGGTCTGAGTCTGGAAGGTACCACTGCGTGCATCGAAACTCGTGAAGACGATGGCCGGGATCTCCGAGGCGTTGCTGTCCAGGGGAATCAGGATCTGCTCAAACTCAACGGCGTCGTTTCTCCGTGCAAGCCGACGTGGGGGATAGACCTTGAATGCTTTGCCAGGGGCGGACGCCGGGCAGACGACGCCCTCAAGGTAGCCCTCACCCGCGATGCGGGTGCGAAGCTTAACCAGGTCACCAATGGCAACATCCAGGGGCTCGGGCGTTACGACGAACGTGAACGAACCCACGGCTCCGGAAGGTTCTAAACCCTCCGGGGGCGAAGGCAGCTTGGTGATCGGGATCTCGATGGGGTTCACGGGCAGGCGGATGGGACTCTCAACCCACTGCCGCCCGAAGAAGGAACGGCGTTGAACAATCTGCGTGGCGCCTACGGACGGAGATAGCCGAAGCGTGCCAGGCTGCAGTGCACGACAGCGTGCCCTGTAGTGGCGAGTTTCCTGTATGGATCGTCCCTGGAGACTCCGCTGAATCGGCAGCGCCTCGATCGGGTCCATGGTCATCACACAGGCTTCAGGCATACCGTCAAGCGTCAGCCCTTTTCCCAAACGCACCCCGGAAGACACCATCTTAATGGTGACCACAAAAGTCTCGTATTGATAGATATTCTCACGATCCACGCCCAGCTCGACCTCCACGCTGGGTTGCGAATCTTGAGCCATCGCGGTGTGGCAGAGGAGGAGAAGGACGAGCAATTGAACAATTGAACAATTGAACAAACGAACATGGCGAAGGACGAACATTCGAACAGCCGAACGGGGGAAGGACGAACATTTGAACAGCCGAACTACGAAGGACGAAGAAAACATCCTGCTGTGATCCAATCCCTGGTGTATATGACTGATCCTGTGCCGTGCACACATAGCAACTTTCACGCGGACCACCGCGCCCCTATTTCGTAGTTCGTAGTTCGTAGTTCGTTCGTTCAACTGTTTGTACTTCCGCTGCTCCCGGCAGGAGCAGCACGGACCGCACCTGGTGTAGTTTGTGGAGGGAGATCAGGACACTTGACCCCAGAACAACGATGGCGGCCACTACGAGTGCGAGCGCACGCCGCCATCCGGCGCGCCATCCCAGCAGGCGCAGGAGAGCGATACCCCAAGCCGCCGTAATCGCCAGTACCGTCAGCGTGATTCGCTGGTAGATCGGCGTCTTGAAATGCCAGAACATGGGGAGCCGATACCACGGCAGGGCCGCGTCGGCACCGTGAACGCCCGCCATGATCGCCAGCACCGTGTTTCGTTCAATGGCCGGAGTCGCCCCGATGAACACTTCCGCTGCGCTGAATGCACGCTGCGCGGCCTCGTACTGTTCAGCCATCAAGAGTGCCGTACCCATGTTGTAGAGCAGCGGGCCATTCTGTATGTCTGTGCCGTAGAGTTCGCGGTAGGTATCGGCCGCTTCGAGGTAGTCTTGCGGCGTGATGGCAGTGGCCATGTGCGTGTTGGCTTCCTCCCACAGGAAGCGGTCTCGCACGTCGTCGGCCCCGGCCGCGAGTGTCAGTCCCATAAGCAGGCAAGCCGTGAGTGCGATCTTCTCGAGACGTTTCAGCGTGGATCGGACGCTACCGGCGTCCGCTTGCACATCTTGGTCCGATGCCGCCGACGGGTCATATTGGGCATTGAAACTGCGGTCGAGAACATCAACAAGCGCATGCGAGAGATCGGCATCCACGCCGTGCTTCCGCAGCAGGCGTGCCGCATCGCGTGGTGTGATGCCGCCTTCTGTTCCTCCGAGGCGGTTCGCGAGATACTTGCGCAGTCCCGCCACGAGGAGGGTCCGTCCCTCAGCAGGCGCTCGTCCGGCTTTGCGGGCCGCCCGCTCCACGAGGCGCAGGGCTTCTGCAACCGCCGCTTTGCGATGGCGGCTTTCGGCCGTCGTCGTCAGGCGGACGCGTATGAAGACGCCCGTTCCCAGTAGGATGAAGGCGACCGGACCGAGGATCAGCACCAATCGTTGCCAGGGCGGCAGCCACGGGGCAGCAGGCTTCGAGCCGGTGGGCGAGACCGTTATGGGTGCCGGGATCAGCAATCCTTCGAGGTCGCCCGCAACGGTGCCCGGCGGTTCATTCGTAGCGGCCAGAACGAAATTCTCCTGCACTTCTGTGGCCTGGTAGGCGACGAGCGGTATCGGGGCTGTCCTGATGGTGCGATAGGTACGCTCCTGGCTATCGTAGTAAGCCAGCTCAATGGGGGGGAATTCGAGTGTTCCGGCGCGGATCGGGCGTACGGTGTATGTGAACGTTTTACCGTCGTCAAGGGTCTTGCTCTCGACGGTGTCGTCATAGACCCGAAACGCCTCGTTCAGTCGCTCCTGCTGGGTCAATGCGGGCGCACGCAGGTTGTCGACGCTCATGGTGCCGCGTACCGTCAGGGAGAGTCGCAGTGGATCGCCGACATTGCAGGTCTGCGTGTCGAGGGTTGCCTCGACCACTAGGTTGGATCCGATAGCGCCGACATAGCTGCGGGGACGGCCGGTGATTGGCGGCGGGGCCACACGCACGGTCAGCGCCGGCGCTGTTGTGAAGAGTTGCCGGGGTGTGGCTTGGCCGGCCGTGTTGACCGCGGTAAAGACACTGCCTTTGAAGACGATCGGCCCGAAGACATACGAGTTTTCCTGCTTGGGGACATAGCGTGTCTTGAGCCGGTAGGTCAGGTACGCCTTACCATCGATGGTTGCTTCTGATCGTTTGAAACGAAAGATAGCGCGTGAGCCACCTATGGGTCCGTCAAAACTGAAGATGCTGTTCAATGGATCCCGCGCCAGGGTGATGCCGTTGATTCCAAACCCCGGTGCACGGCGTCCCGAGGTTACGAGGCCTTGCAGCAGTTTCTGAGGATCCTCACCCTCCAGTCCCGGGATCTCTTTGAGCTGAAGGTGCGGGATGGTCACGTCTGGCGGGTTGTCTGTCTCGAACGGGTCTATCCCGGAATAGCCCCCCGTCAACCGTCGGATCGACACTGCGACGGTGATATCAAACGGTTCGTTGACAATAACCCTGTCACGCGAGGATTCCAAACGAACAAACACAAGGTCCTGTATCTCGGCGCCGACCACAGTGATGACAGGTCCAGTGGCCTGGTAGACTTTGCCTTTGTGTGAAAGGCGCACCGGTCCCAGAGAGAGTCTTCCCGTCTGGGTCGGGGTTACGGCATAAGTGAAGATACGCCCTCGGAAACCGGTGCGCTTCATCTTGCCGTTGACGATCGTGACATGTTGGTAGTTCTGATTCTGACTGCCCTGTAGTGTGTAGGTGCAATCCTGGATCGCCGTGAGGTCGGGCTCGGGCGAATCGCTGATGCCGGATACTTTGACGGTCAGCTTAGCGGAGTCGCCCAGGTAGATCTGCTGCGGGGCCACGTCGACGGAGAGCTGAACATCAGCCGCGCTAGCCCGTCCGACGCACAGCAAGACCATGGCCACTATCGCCAGGTCCGCCCGTTTCCGACCTCCGATCTCTGACATCTGATCTCCGATATCCGCTTGCCCGCCATAGCCCGAAGGGCGACGGCGGGACCTCCGGTCACCAATCCCGCTCCCTCGGTGACAGCGGTGCTGAACGATTGCGTTCGCGCTGCCGCTCCTCGTACTCCTTCTCCCGTTCCAAGGCTCGGTCCATCAGCTTATCAAGCTCATCCTGTGAGATCTCCTGGGGCTGCGGCTCAGGCTGCTGCTCCTGCTGTTGCTCCTCGGGCGGGGGCTGCTCCTGCTGCTCCTGATCTTGATCTTGATCTTGTTGCTGGTCTTGTTGCTGGTCCTGCTGCTGCTGTTGTTGTTGCTGTTGGTCGGACGACTTCGGCAGCAGTTCCCCGATCTGCTTCAAGAGATCATAGCTGTGCATCTCTTCATCCAATGCATCGACCTGACGGCCTGCCCGGAGATGTTCGAGCGCTTGTTGCTGTGCTGCAACAGCCTCCTCCGCCAAGGCAAGGACATTGCTGTGTGCCTCGACAGTCAACCCGAGATCGGTCGGTTGCTGAACGTTGGGGTCGGGCTGCCCGTCCGGTCCCAGTTCGTCGATCCTATGCGCATCCTCGGGCAGTGCAGCGGGCAGGCGCTGCACGAACAGCGGGGTGAGGGACAGCGCCTCTGCCTGGTCCGTGATGTTCTTCTGTGAGGGTGGCGTGGCGGTCGTGATCGCCTGCTCGGTTTCGACAACAGCATTACTCTGGCGCCTGAGATCCTCCTGCAACAGACGTGTGTAGTCCGCCATCTGCTTCCAGATTGCATACAAGTTGGATTCGGCATCGGCCGCCGAACCGTAGCCAGCCGGGTCCAGGTCGCGTAGCGCGGCACCCGCATCCATCATGCTGTCCTGGATGCTATCCATGGCACCGTTCATCATGGCCAGGTGTTCCTGCTCCGCCTGGCCTTGCAGCATGCCGAGCAGCTTGCCCTTCAGCGGAATCCAGAGATGGGAATTGGTCTTCTGGCGAGCCGCCAGGGCCTCGTACTGCGCGATTTGGGCCGGCGTGTCGTTCGTGAATACCTGTGGGCATGTCTCAATGATGTCCCGCTGCTCACGGAGCATCGTCTCCAGCAGCGCGAACGGCTCGGTCTGACCGTGTTGTTGCATAAGCTGTGCCACGAGCGCTTTCTCCTCGGCCTCCGGAACCGCGCCTAGAACCAGCGCCAGGTTCGCCCGGCTGTCTTCATCGCTTTCCTCGGCCCGCAGTGCCTCCTGGTAGGCGGCGGCTGACTGCTTCAGCATGAACTCACGGCCTTTCAACGTGGCGGCATCGACAGCGCCATCCATCTCTTCGGCACGTCGGTACAGCGCCGAGCCAAGGCCGCTGGCGGCTGGTGCATCGATATCGTGCCGCGACTGCACGAGCCGCTGCAGGATGGCGGCGGCCTTCATGTGTTCGCTGGCGCGATACCAGGCCACGGCCGCATTGAACATGAAGTCACGCTGCGATTCGCGGGTCGACCCTTTCGCGGCCTCCTCGTAGACGACGGCGGCTTCAGCATACTTGCCCTTACGGAACAACCGCTGCGCCATGCGTGCCCCCGACCGCCCCGGCGGGACATCGGGAAGCGCGTTCGTTACAGACGACTCCGCGTTAACCTGGGGCACATTTGTGACCGTGACGGCGAGCGAGGAGGGCCCGAGGGGAACCGCATTGGTGGTTTGTGCCGTTGCCGTGGCGGCGGTCCACAAGATGGCGGCTATTGCCAGAACCTTTGCTGTTCCTGATATGTCTTTGAGGGATGTTTTCTGCGGCGACATGTCTTTGAGTTTTGAGTTTTGAGTTCGGAGTTCATCCGCCGCAGGCGGGTTCGTAGCTCGTTTGTTCGTTTGTTCGTCTGTTCGGCTGTTCGTCTTCCCTCCGGCCCCTAGCCGTCCGCGACTCAGGCATGCGCCGACTATGAAGAGGACGAAGGCCGGGAGCAGGAAGATCTGGTAGCGCTCAATGTGGCGGCGCTGTAGTGTTTCCTCCAGATCCTGTGCGAGAATATGGCTCAGTCGATTGCGGTACAGTTCTCCCAGCGTGGTGGTTGCCGTACTGGCCGTACCGACTGGAATGTAGGCCCCGCCGGAGAGCTGAGCGATGCGGTCGAGCGTTTCGTTGTCCAGCTTGGTTACAATGTCGCTACCTTTGTGCTGCGCAAAAACGCCTTGCTGATCCGCATCAGGGATACGGGCACCGCGCTGATCGCCCAGTCCAACCGTAAAGATGGGGATGCCGCGTTCGGAGGCCTGCTCGGCCAGCGCGATGGCGTGGCCGGTTAGGTCTTCTCCATCGGAAATGAGGATGATGGCCTTGTGATTGCTGTCGGCGGTTTCAAAGGCGGAGAGGGCCTTGGCAATGGCGTCGCCGATATCGGTTTCGCCACGCGGGGCAGAATCAACCGTAATGCCATCGAGTGTCTGTCTGAGATAGGCATAGTCCGTGGTGAGCGGGCACATCAGGACGGCCTTGTGGCGGAACGCGATCAGTGCGGCACGGTCACCCTCCAGATCCCTGATCAGGTCGATCAGGTCAACCTTGGCCCGTTCGAGGCGGTTTGGATAGACGTCTCCGGCCAGCATGGAGCGTGAGACGTCGAGCGCGATCACCAAGTCGCGTCCGCGCTTGAACACCATCTGTTCCTGTACCCCCCAGCGTGGACGTGAGGCGGCGAAGAGCAGGAGCAGTAGCCCGAGTGAGAGCAGAATGCTCTGCCACACGGTGCGGTTCTTCGAATGGCGCGGCTGCAGGAGTTCCTGCATGGCGGGAGAGACGAAGATCGCCAGGTTGCGCTCGCGGCGTCGCGCCGCGGCATACCACCAGAGCCCCAGCAGTGGCACGAGCCACAGCAGAATCAGCATCCAGGGATGTGCAAAAGATAAACTCATGATTTACGAACGAGAAACAACAACTTAGAACTCACAACTCAGAACTCCTAAATCAACCTTTTGGCAGCTAACATATTCAAACTTGTTGCGGCAACGAGCAGGATCAGCGCCGGATAGAGGAAACGGGGAAACAGTTCGTTGTACTGCGTGTAGATATCCCGCTCGATCCGGGTGGTTTCGAGCTCGTCGATATCTTCCAGTGCATCTCTGAGTCCGCGGGGATCACGCACGTTGAAGTATTGTCCGTCTGTCTCCTCGGCAATACGGCGCAACAGTCGTTCGTCGAGCGACACGTTGACCCTGCTCACCGTGCTGCGTCCAAAGATATCCTTCGTCATGAACGGGGCCGTCGAGACACCCGGTGTGCCAATCCCGATGGTGTAGACTTTGATGCCCAGTTCGGAGGCCAGCCTGATGCCCGCTTCGGGTGTGATGGCCCCCGTGTTCGATTCGCCGTCACTAAGCAAGACGATGATGCGCGAGACCGGCTCAGCGTCCCGCAGGCGGGCGCACCCCATGGCCAGGGCATCGCCGATGGCGGTCAGCAGTTCCTCCTGGTTGACGACCTGACTGTCCACGTACACCTCGCGCGGCACTTCCACGCCGCTTAAGACGTGCTGCAGCGCTGCGTGGTCGGCGGTGAGCGGTACGCGCGTGATGGCGTATCCCCCGAACGTCACGAGCCCGATCAGATCATCCGGACGCTTGTCCAGAAAATCGGAGAAGGTCTCCTTCACGGCATCAAGGCGGGTACGGTACTTCACGCCTGTGGGGGTCTTTGAAGAGAGATCGAGCGCGTTCATCGATCCCGAGATATCGACCACCATTTCCATGGCGATCACATCGGCCGACCGGTGGCTGCGCGACAAGACGGTTTGCGGACGGGCGAGTGCGACGATGGTCAGGAACAGGGCGAGCAAGTACATCCCGGGCAACAGGCGCGCCACGACTGTGCGCCAGGTTGCGTGCTGCGTGGGGAGGGTGCTCACGGCGGAGAACGTTAGTCCGGCCCGGATGCGCCGACGCAGCACAAACCACCCCGCCAGCGCCAGGGCGGGCAGCAGGAAGAAATAGTATGGACTAGCGAAATGGAACATCATTCCTCTTTTTCTGACTCTGCGGCGTCCTTCTCGATATAGGAGCGGGCCGTAGTTGTGGAGCGATCGATGTCGCTCTCGCTGGGAGTGTAGGCGGCAAACTTGACCAGGTCAGCGGCCTGGAGGAATTCCTTGAGATGGTTCACCACCTCGGGGCTGAACTGTGGGCCTGCCGCGTCGGAGCCGTCCGGCGAAGACAGGTCGCCGCTGACAGCGGCCAGAAACTCCTCAGTGGTCTGTTCCGGAGCGCGCACCTTGTGGGCGCGTTCGATGTAGCGGCGGACGATCATCGTGAGCTGCAGGTAGAACTCCTTGACCTTGTGCCGGGTGATGAGATCCTTTGCCAGCAGGATGGCCAACTCCTTGAGCGCGCGCTCGCGCGGCGACATCCGCATCAGTTTGACCTGCCGATGCAGGCGTCCGCCCAGTTTCCAGAGCAGGAACACAAGGGCGATGACAGCCAGGAGGAGCAAGGCGTATCCCGCCACCTCCCGGAACGGCGGGCGCACCCACACGGGGTCCAGCTCGTCGCGGATCTCCGTGCCGGGATCCTCGTCCGTGGGTGGGGTGACCTCCAGCACAATCGGGCGCGTGGGGAACCACGTTTGCGTGGCTGGTGACTCCCGGCCATCACTCACCAGGATTGGCATGGGGGCAATACGGTGCTCGCGCCCGGGTAGGGGGGTCAGGCGGGCATTGAGCTGACGCGTTACGCGATCGCCCTCCGTGACATCCGGATCCTCAAACGCGCCGTTGAGAATGAATCCCTGTAGTCGACCGGCCAGCACGGGAAGTCCGACGCGCACGTTGGGGGGCGCGGTGACGGTAATCGTCAGCAGCGTGTCCCGCTCGTACTGAATCGTGGCGGGATCTATCGAAAAGACCAGCTCCACCTCCCCATGCGCCATCTCCTCAACGAGTGGACCAGGTGCGGTCTGGGCGTTCGACTCCTCGTCCTGCTGTCCGCATCCCCCCAGGCATGCCAAGAGCAGTGAGAGAAACACGGTTCGGGTTGCCCTCCCCAGGGCCGCCGCATTCTGCATTCCGCATTCTCCCATCACACTCTCCCCGCACGACTCTGTCGCTGCTTAAACAGCTTGCGCACGTCATCAATGAAGGGACGGTCTGTCGATGCCCAGATGGTGTCGATCTTCAGGCGTCTGAACTGCTGGGTGAGATCACTGATGCGTTCCTCGCCCTGTTCACGGAACGCGTCGCGCACCTGTCGCGAGGAGGTGTCGAGCAGGCAGAGGTCGCCGGTTTCGGGGTCTTGCACTTCGATAAGACCTGCGTTTACAAGCTGCAGTTCGCGCGGATCCGTAATGGGGCAGCAGATGACATCGTGTTTGCGTGAGATGACGCGCAGCTCGTTGTCGTAGCCGCTATCCATGAAGTCCGAGATGATGAACACCACCGCGCGGCGTTTCTGTACGTTGCTGAGAAACCGCAGGGCGGTGGTGATATCGGTGCCGCGCCGTGTTTCCTCTGTTGCCAACACCTCGCGCACCAGGCGCATGACGGCTGTACGGCCCTTGCGCGGCGGGATCGACTTTTCGATACGATCACTGAAAAGAATCAACCCGACGTTATCCTGGTTCTTGATGGCCGACAGGGCCAGTAGGCAGGTGATCTCGGCCGCCAACTCGGACTTGGTGCGCGTGCCCGACCCGAAGCCCTGAGACCCGGAAATGTCGACCAGGAACAGTACCGTCATTTCGCGCTCCTCGGAGAAGCGCTTGATGAAGGGATGCCCCATGCGGGCGGTTACGTTCCAGTCAATCGCGCGGATATCGTCGCCGGGGACATACTCGCGTACTTCATCGAACTCAATGCCTTGACCGCGGAAGACCGAATGGTAGGCACCGGAGAGATAGTCATCGACGAGCCGATTCGTGATCACACGAATCTTCCCGACCTGCTTCATCAACTCTTTGGTGTCTATCGCCATGGGAACTTCGATCCGGCGTTACACCACCACCGGGCTTGCCCCGGTGGAGTGCATGATTGTCAACTACCAGCAGCAACGCTGACCCTTATAGAGCCCGGATAGGAGCGAGTCTTTCGAGAATCTCTTTCCTCGCTCCATGGGCGTGCTCTCGGTCCTTTATCTCTTTCGTGGCTCAAACATAGCTCCACCGGGACAAGCCCTGTGGTGGCCGAGACCTGTGCGCGACCCCCCCCCGCTATGGCACCGGGATTTCGCCCAGGAGGGTCGTGACGACGTCTTCGCTGGTTACTTCCTCTGCCTCGGCTTCGTAGGTAAGAATGATGCGGTGACGCAGAACGTCGTGGGCCACTTCTTTGACGTCCTGGGGCGTGGCATAGGCACGTCCATTCAGCATGGCGTTGGCCCGTGCTGCCAGGTTCAGATACAACGTCGCACGCGGAGAGGCACCGTACTCGATCTGGTGGGCGATATCCAGGTTGAAGAGGGCCGGATCGCGCGTGGCAAAGACGATGTCGAGAATGTAGTCGCCCACCTTCTCGTCGCAGTAGACTTGGTCCAGTGTCTTGCGCAGCGTGAAGATCTGTGCCGTGCTCATCACCGGCTGAACGTCGAAGGTCTGGTTGCGCGTGAAGCGGTTCATGATGCGCCGCTCGTCATCGCGCGACGGATGCGTGATGACGCACTTGAGCATAAAGCGGTCAATCTGCGCCTCGGGCAGGGGATAGGTGCCTTCCTGCTCAATGGGGTTCTGTGTCGCCATGACCAGGAAAGGGTCGGGTAGATCGTAGGTTCTGTCGCCGAGTGTGACCCGGTGCTCCTGCATCGCTTCGAGCAGGGCCGACTGCACCTTGGCCGGCGCACGGTTGATCTCGTCCGCCAGCAGTAGGTTGGTGAAGACCGGGCCGTGCTTGGAACTGAAAGCCCCCTCCTTGGGATTGTAGATCATTGTGCCCACCACGTCGGCCGGCAGGAGGTCTGGCGTGAACGATATGCGATGGAAGTCCAGCCCCAGCGCCTGCGAAAGGGTTTGCACGGCCGTGGTCTTGGCAAGGCCGGGCACACCTTCGAGCAGGATGTGTCCCCCGGTCACGAGAGCGATCAGCATACGGTCGATCAGTTTCTCCTGCCCGACGATCACCTTATTCACTTCCTGGCGCAGGGCGTCGATCGTATCGGCTTGCTGCTTGATCAGGTCGGTGGTCTGTTCGATATCAGGGCTCATGGTCTGCTTACTCCTCTTCCTTGTCGTCATCGGACTTCTCTTCAATGGCTTTCACTATCTTGTCGCGCGTGGCTCGCATCGTGTCGGTTTTGTAGGACGCAATCACGTAGGTCCACGGTCCGAGTTTTGTGTTGAGCTCGACCACCTTCTGCTCGAGTTGCCCGCGCGCTTCGGCTTGGCGCGTCTTCGCTTCCGCGGCGGCCTGTTTCTCATCTTCGGTTTGCTCGGTTTCGTCACCGGCGGTCCCCTCGGGTGCGGCCGGCTCGAGCGCTACGCTGATACGGGCATAACGGTTCTCGGAGTCTGGGGCCTGCGCGCCGATCTGTACAGTGTAGATCTCGCCCTTTGCGGTCGTGGTGACAAAGGTGTCGGGCTTGTCTAAACCGAGCGCTTCATCACTAAGGGCCGGATCGGCCACAGACTCAAACCGAAGATAGCTCAAGGCCGACTTGATGCTGTTGACCACGGAGGCGTCCATCTCCTCTTTCTCGCCCAGCCCGGCCAACACGAGATCAGGTCCGCCTTCAGCCACGGCGAGGTCGATGGCCTCACGGTCCGGCCCGGCAAGGCGGACGGATGTCACATCGGTTCCCGTCACGCTCACCAGCTCCTTGTTCAGCCAGTCGGAGGCCCTGCTGAACTCGTGAAGGTTGTCCTTTACCAGGTAGATGGTCGTCCCGCCGTCCGGCGAAACGAACTGCCCGTCCGGGTAGCCGCCAAAGCGGCCCTGGCTGTCGTCCGAACGCTGGCGCGCCTCACCCACCAGAAGCGACGCCACGGCATTGCCGGACGCATCGCGTAGCTCGACCAATGTGCCGCCGTCTGGACTGTCCAAGGGTGAGACCATCTTCATGGTGGCCTTGTCGTCTGCCTCGGCTTCGACCACCTGGCCCACCTTCAGTTCGGATACCTTCAATATGGCCGACTTGATGCGGTTGAAATCGGCCGGATAGTTGAAGTCGGTCTCCGACACCCACACATCCGCCACCCTCGCCAGCCTTGAGCTGCCATCAGGGGTTGTGACGGCGATAGCCGCGATGTCATTGATGGGTAGCTCGCCCAGAACGAGTGTTCCAATCCTATCCGACGGTTCTTCATCCGAGCGCTGTGTCAGGAGAGCAAGTCCCCCCAGCACCACGGCAACTATCAACAGAACTATGAGATTCTTTGCTTTCATATCGATCCTCTCTCTTAACTGCCATTACAAAACACGTAAGCCGTTGTCATTCCGAGCGTAGCGAAGCGGAGTCGAGGAATCTCCGTATCGGCGAGGAATGAGATCCCTCGACTCCGCTCGGGATGACAGAACGACAATGGAAACGGCTTTCTGTGACACCACACTAGCGTTTTCTCCTGCGGGCCAATCCGTAACCCACGCCACCGAGGGCCACCAGTAGCGGCATGAGGGCGATGTTAATGGCCTTAACCCGAATACCGAGCATCTCGATATCGCGGCGCAGGTTCTTACGCACTCCCTTCAATTCCTTCTTAATCTCCAGTTCACGCGAGCGGAACTGGGCGATGGCGGCCTGCTGTTGCGGGCTAAGGATAAAGCGTTGGCTGCTCTCTTTCTGGTTCTGCATCTCGCGCAGTTGTTGCTGTGTTTCCTGCAGGCTGCTTGTCAGCTCCTGCTCGCGGGTCTGCCACGCATCGCGTGCCTTCTGCTCGAGTGCAAGGACGCGATCGAACGGACGGTTGAACGTGCCGCGCGACCGGATGCCGATCAGGTCCGAACTGCCACCGATCTGCTCGATGGCATTGGCCAGGAAGTTCAAGTTGTCGTTGATCGGTTGGTGTCCGCGCATGCCGAAGAAATTTATCTCCTGCACGCAGAACCGGTCGCCCAGCATGTCGACGTCGGCCACGAGAATGATTGCGCTCTCGCCCGACTGTAGGCTAGTGGCCACCTCTTTCGCGGCTTCTTCCTCTTGGCTCTCTTCCGCGTTGGCCGCCTCCTTTGGCGCGCCTTCGGGGAAGGCGGTCTTGAACGTGCCGGTGAGACGAACGGCCAACGGTAGGGCCACGCCGCCCTTGCGGAACTGTCTGCGCAGGGCGTCGCCGCCATACTGGGCGATCATGGCATTGACGTTGCCCGACTCCGCGGAGGAGTGCATGAGCGGGGTGAAGGTGACGTCATCGCCGGTCATGTCGGTGAACGACCCGGCGAACGGAAGCAGCACGTTCTCGAGCTGCGTGGTGAGGATGTCGTCCCGGTTGATATGGGAGCGGCCCAGAGAGAGCCAGACGAGGCTGTCTTCCACCCGGTTGCCGGCACCGCGCACACGGGTGGCCGCGCTCATGTCGGCCACCACGTCGGCGGCATTGTAGCCAACGCCCCACGCGCGGAACATCTCGGGAAGATCCGAGGATGAGGAGGGGCGCTGGTAGGGCGAGGCCTGCGGCTGGCTTTCGAGATCCGCAATGCAGAGCGGGTCCACGAAGACCATGAGTCGGCCGCCCTTGAGCACGAACTGGTCGATCGCGAAGCGCGTCTTCGGTGCGAGCTGTTTCGGATGTACCAGCACAAGCGCGCTGATGTCGTCGCTGATGCTCTCAACGTTCGGGTCGACCTCGCGCATGTCGTAGTCTTTGCGCAGATCGGTGAACGACATCCAGGCCTTGGCCTGGGGCGGTGGCTGTCCGGGCATCATCATGGGCGGCGCCTGGCCCAAGACCGGCAGCGAGCTCAGCACACCGATGACCGGCTTCTTCGGATGCGTGACGCGGTAGATGGTGCGGGTCAGGTTATACTCCAGCATCTGTTGTGTACGCGGATCGAGCGCCGGTACGAGCTGCTCGGCATCGCCCGCAACCACGACGAGCCCGAAGTAGATAATCGGGCCCATCAGTCCGAGCTGCTGGCCCTGGATGCCGTACTTCTGCGCCCACTCTTCGGCGTCGCTATCCGGCTTGGGGTCATACTTCTCAACCTTGATCTTGCTTCCCGAAGCCTTGCGGTACTCCTGCAGCAGGTCTGTCACCTGGTCGGCATAGCTCTTGAGCTGCATCGGGACGGCCGGATCGCTGCTGCTGAAGAACAGCTTCAGCGTCACCTTCCGCTCGAGCTGCTTCATTATGTTGCGTGTACCATCGGAGAGCGTGTAAAGGTTCTCCTCTGTCAGGTCGACCCGTGCCCGTAGATTGGACACGATTACGTTAACGGCAATCAGAATGGCCAGTAGGATCAGGATACCTGCTATGCCTCCACTTGCCTTCCAGAAACTCTTGGATCCAGTAAAGCTCATTGTTGTCACCTGTTTCTTAAGCTGATTTGCGGTTATCCAGTACGATGTGTGTAGCAAAGATCATCAGGACCATCACGCTCACGAAGTAGGTGATGTCCTGCAGGTCGATCACGCCGCGCTGCATCGAGTCGTAGTGCGGCATGAAACTGAAGCTGGCGATGGCCCGCACCAACCAGTCCGGTGCCCAGCGCACGAAAAAGCCGGTAATCGGCTCCCAGCCGGCCAGCAGCAGGAGGAGGCAGCCGAGCAGACCGAGCACAAACCCGATCACCTGGCTGCGGCTCATAGAGGATGTCAGCATACCGACCGCCACGTAGGCACCGGCCAGGAGGACCGATCCGAGATAGCCAGACAGCACAACCCCCATGTCCGGGCTGCCCAGGTAGGCCGCCGTGATGACAACCGGGAAGGTCAGCACCACGCCGATCGTGATGAACAACCAGGCGGCAAGAAACTTGCCGATGATGGCTTCGGACATCGTGATGGGCATCGTGAGCAGCAGCTCAACCGTGCCTGAGCGTTGCTCCTCGGCCCACAGGCTCATCGTCGCCGCCGGCACCAGGAGGAGATAGACCCACGGATGCCAGAAGAAGAACGAGGCCAGGTCGGCCACGCCACGCTCATAGAACCGTGCCACAGAGAAGGTCAGGAATCCTGTTAGTATAAGGAACACGACCATGAACACGTAAGCAACCGCCGACTGAAAATAGGCTTTCAGTTCGCGGCGGAAGATGGCCCCAATGTTATAGATGCTACCCATGGTTCTCGCCCTCCTTGTCCAGTGTCAGCATGCGGAACGTTTCGGCCAGCGTGCCGCTCGGGCTCTGGGCTTTCAGTTCGTCCGGCGTGCCGTTGGCGACAATCTCGCCGTGGCTGATGATGACGCAGCGGCTGCACACCGCTTCCACTTCCTCGAGGATGTGGGTGGAGATGATGATCGTCTTCTCTTTCGCCATGTCCTGGATCATCTCGCGTACCAGGTGTTTCTGGTTCGGGTCGAGTCCGTCGGTGGGTTCGTCCATGATCAGCACGGGCGGGTCGTGCAGCACGGCCTGCGCGAAGCAGGTGCGCTGCCGGTAGCCCTTGGAGAGCGTGCCGATGGCTTGGTGGCGAACCTGCTCCAGACGACAGGTTACAACGGTTTCGTCCACGCGGTCGCGACCGACCTTGCCGCGGAATCCGCGGATGCCCGCCCCGAAGCGCAGGAAGTCCGTCACGGTCATCGAGTCATACGCCGGGGCATTCTCGGGCAGGTAACCCAGGCAACGTTTAACCGCCACCGGGTCGGTCCCGACATCATGCCCGCAGACGCGTGCGGTGCCTGCGGATGGGGGAAGGAACCCCGTGATCATGCGCATGGTGGTGGTCTTGCCTGCTCCGTTCGGCCCCAGGAATCCCAACACCTCGCCCTTGTCGGCCCGGAACGAAACACCGCGGACGGCTTCGTTGGGGCCGAAGTATTTTCTGAGGCCATCAACCTCGAGCATAGTTACCTCCCATGTCTCTTTTTTCTGCTGCAAAACGATCCAACGTTGCAGCATCTCCCAATTCCATTCTGTAGCCGAAAGAAGCCAGCACAGAAGCACCTGCTCATTTCTCTTCATCCCATAACGGAGAGAAAGGCGCATTCTTTAGCAAATCACATATTCTCTAGCAAGCATAAGATTTCGCCTCTAGCAAGCATAAGATTTCGCCTCTAGCAAGCATAAGATTCCGCGACTCGCGTGACCGGGTGTAACCGGTCTTCCGCTCCTGCTCAAGAAAGGAATAATCTAGGAAAAGGGGGTGGGCGGTTAGCTCCTCCTGCCCCCATATATCCCTTCGAACAC
>JAOZSS010000028.1 GCA_029939545.1 Kiritimatiellia bacterium
CCGGACTGCGGAATGGTGCAACTGACGGAGCAGGTGGAACCTGAGAAGATGTTCCATGAGCACTACGCCTTCTACTCCTCCACCTCGACGGCGATGGCCGCTCACTTCAAGGAGTTGGCCGAGCTCATCATGAGTGACTATCTCGTGTCGCAGGATCCACTCGTTGTGGAAATCGGGAGCAATGACGGGATTACGCTGCAGCACATTGCCGACGCGGAACTCCGTCATCTCGGTATTGAGCCGTCACGGAATGTTGCCCAGGTGGCCATGGACAAAGGCATCCACACCTTGTGTGAGTTCTTCGATGAAGGGGTGGCCCGGGCGATCCTGGCCGAGCATGGGCAAGCGGATGTATTCCTCGGCAGCAACGTCATGTGTCACATTCCTGATCTCGCTGCGGTTCTTGACGGCGTCAGAATCTTGCTCAAGCCGGACGGGGTCCTGATCTTCGAGGATCCCTATCTGGGCGATATTGTGGAGAAGACGTCGTATGACCAGATCTATGACGAGCACGTCTTCTACTTCTCTTTGAAGGCCATCAGCCATCTCGCCGATCAGCACGGATTGGAAGTCGTCGACGTGGTGCCCCAGAATGTGCATGGGGGATCCATGCGGTACATCATTGCTCACAAGGGGGCACGCGCACCGGCACCCGCTGTGGAGCGTCTGAAACAAAAGGAAAAGACTCTGGGCCTTCATCGGCCGGAGACATACGATCAGTTGCGCCGCACTATCGAGCGTTCGCGAGATGATCTGACCAAGCGGCTTGAAGACCTGAAACAGCAGGGCAAGCGGGTGGTCGGTTACGGGGCGACATCCAAGAGCACCACCGTAACCAATTACTGTGGTATAGGCCCCGAGCTCGTTGAGTTCATCAGCGACACGACCCCGATCAAGCAGGGCACCTTCAGCCCCGGTGCGCACATCCCGGTGCGTTCCTACGAGGCGTTTACGGCGAACTACCCGGACTACGCGTTGCTGTTTGCCTGGAATCATGCGGCTGAGATCATGGCGAAAGAAGAGGACTTCAGGCGCGCGGGCGGCAAGTGGATCGTGTACGTGCCGGAAGTGGGAGTGCTGTAATGATCGGTTGCTGTAACCCGCACCTTCAATATCTGTCGCGAAAGCGCGAAATCGACGCCGCCGTGAGGCGCGTGATGGATAGTGGTTGGTATATCCTGGGCGAGGAAGTAAAGGCGTTTGAGTCTGAGTTCGCCGCCTATACCCGCGTTGACTTTGGGGTCGGCGTTGCCTGCGGCACCGATGCGATACACTTGGCATTGGCCGCCTGCGAGATCGGGCCCGGTGATGAAGTGATCACCGTTTCGCATACAGCGGTTGCCACCGTGGCGGCGATTGAGCAGGCTGGAGCTGTCCCCGTTTTTGTCGATGTCGAGCCGCGCTATTTCACGATGGATCCGGGCAAGGTTGAAGCGGCCATCACGCCCAGGACGAGAGCGGTCATTCCTGTACATCTCTACGGTCAACCGGTGGACTTGGATCCCATTCTCGAGACGGGCAGGCGACGCGGACTGCGCGTTATCGAGGATTGTGCGCAGGCACATGGGGCACGGTACAAAAGCAAGCGGGTCGGCTCGTGTGGCGACCTGGCCTGTTTCAGTTTCTATCCTACCAAGAACCTGGGGGCGCTCGGCGACGGCGGCATGGTTGTGACACCTGACCCCGAACTCGATCAGCGGCTGCGCCTGCTCCGTGAATATGGCTGGGCCGAGCGCTATGTCAGTCATGTGCAGGGCATGAACTCCCGGCTGGATGAGCTACAGGCCGCCATCCTGCGTGTTAAGCTCTGCAAGCTCGACGAGGACAACGCCGCGCGCGCTCGGATTGCCCAGCAATACGACGCGGGACTGGTGGACTGCGACGTCGTCCTGCCGGCACGTCGCGAAGATGGCACGCATGTGTATCACCAGTATGTCGTGCGCGCGCCCCGAAGAGATGCGTTGCGGCAACACCTGCGGGACCATGGCATTGCCGCGCAAATCCATTTCCCGGTGCCCGTCCACTTGCAGCCGGCTTACCGCGGACGCCTGGGCGGCAGTGACAATCTGCCCGAAACCGAACGTGCGGCCCGGGAAGTCCTGTCGCTCCCCATCTATCCGGGGTTGGAAGCGAGTGAGGTGCAAACCGTCCTTGAGGGTGTCAGAGCCTTTGTATAGGCTCAAGAAAGGCGGGCGTGACGATGAACGTTTCAATTGATGGTGTGGTGGTAAAGGAGCTGGAGACGCATTCCGATGAGCGCGGTTTCTTTCGCGAACTCATTCGGGAAACGGATGACTTTTTTGAGGAAGGGTTCGGTCAATGGAGCCATTCGTTGGTGCGCCAGGATGTCATCAAGGCCTGGCATTTGCATCACGTCCAGGTGGACTGGTGGTATGTCGTCAGCGGTGTCCTGCGTGTGGGTCTGTGCGACAGGCGTGAGGACTCGCCGACCAACAAGAAGGTCATGGATTTCCTGATGGGGGACCAGCAGCCCGCATGTGTCGTCAGAATACCCCCCGGCGTGGCCCACGGCTACAGAGCCGTCCAGGGCCCGGCCAACATCTTCTACATGACCTCTCGTGTCTATGACCCCGACGACATAATTCACTTGGACTACGATGATCCGACGATTGACTTCGATTGGCAACAAGGAGCGGCAATCACGTGACTGAGATGGACGCGTACCAGGGCCACACCATTCTGATCACCGGTGGCCGCGGCTACATCGGATCTGCACTGGCAGAGGCGCTCGCCGGGGTCGACTGCAAATTGATCCTGCTGGATCAGTCGCCTGAAGACGCATGGCGGCCCGCAGCTCACGCCGCAGATGTTTCGGTGCAGGTGGGTGATGTCTCGCTTCGGGAGACGTGGGAGCGCGTCCTGCCGGAAGTCGACGTCGTGTTTCATTTGGCGGCCAAGGAGTACTTCTATCGCTCGGACTACGATCCCGAACTGGACTATCGGTTGAATGCCCTGCCCATTCTGCACCTGCTTGAGACCTGTCGCATGGAGAACCATCAACCCAAAATCGTGTTTGCCAGCTCAGCCAACCTGTACGGATTGGCCGACAAACTTCCCGTCAACGAGACCACGCGGGATGATCCCTTGACGATGTGGGCCATCCACAAGTTGACCTCGGAGCGTTACGTGCGCCTCTATGCCGAACAGTTCGGCATAGACGCAATCTCACTCCGACTGGCAAACGTGTATGGCCCGACAGCCCGCTGGTCTACCATGGACCGGATGGTCCTGAACCGTGTCGTTAGCATGGCTCTGGACGGGAAACAGATTATGACGTTTACCAATCGAGACTGCATACGTGATTATGTTTTCCTGGACGATGTCATCTCGGCCTTTCTGGTCGCGGGGGGGTGTTGCGGTTCGGCCCCGGATTCTGTCTACGTGATCGGCAGCGGGGAGGGCCAGTCGATCGCTCATACGTGGCAGATGATCGCGGATACTGTGGGCGCGACCCGTGGGAAGACCGTATCCGTTGGGCGCGATGACTCGGTGAAGATCGAGCCCCTTGAGCAGCGCAATTTCGTAGCCGACACCGCCCTTTTCGAAGACGCGACCGGGTGGAAGCCCATGATGAAACTGGAGCAGGGAATCGATAGGACGATGCGTGCCATTATTTCGAACTCGGAGAGACAGTTATGAATGTTCTGATTATCGGCGGTGCGGGCTTTGTGGGGAGTAACCTGGTCCGCCGCTGCCTGGCGCAGAAAGCCTGCCGGGTCACCGTGATGGACTGTCTTGAGCCCCATGGCCATCCCACCACGGAACACCTGAAGCAAGTGTGGTCCAAGATCCGTTTTGTACGCGGTGACATCCGCAATGAGACCTTGCTGGCAGAGATCGTTCAGGATCAGGACATCATCTTTAATTGTGCCGCCCAGCCCTCGCATGCGCTATCTGTTCAATACCCGTTGCTGGATACGGACATCAGTTGCATGGGCAGCTTGAAATTGCTGGAGACCGTCCGTCTGCTGAACAAGGATGCCACGGTCATTTTTACGTCAACGACTACGACGATTGGCGAAGCCGTCAGCGAGTTCGCCGATGAAGACCACCCGGAGCGGCCGCTTGAGATCTATTCAGCGAACAAGGGCGCGGCCGAGAAATACTACCGGATCTACCATCGGCAGTATGACCTCAAGACCGTCGTCCTGCGGTTTCCGAACCTCTACGGGCCGTTTGGCAAAGGGCATAAGTCGTTCGGATTCATCAACTATTTCATCTACCTGGCCTGGCTGAATCAGAACATTGAGATCTTTGGAGAGGGGAGCCAGACTCGGAATATCATGTATGTTGAGGATGCTACGGACATCCTGTGGCGTGCGGCGCATGAACCGAACCTGATCGGCGAGACCTACCTGGCTGCCGGAACCGAGCACGTCACCGTGAATGAGATTGCGGAATCAATCGTGAACGTCTTCGATCGTGGGAACGTGACGCACATCGACTGGCCTGACGACCGTCGCAGGATTGAAGTGGGAGACGTCACGCTCTGTTCCGACCGGCTGCGCGCCATCACCAAGTGGAAACCGCGCTATGACCTCATATCAGGGCTGGAACGTACGAAAGCGATTTTGGAACAAAAGGGCAGCTAAGGATGAATGGCTTTAGGATAGGGGTGGTCTAGGATGCTCCCGCTAGTCCCGGCGATTCTCGCCGGGCTATGATGGGGCACCCCGTTGGGGTGCTTCAGGAACGACCCCGAAGGGGTCGAACATCATAGCCAGGGGTGAAACCCCTGGAACACAGCGCGGGCCAAGAAGCTCTTATCTCGGCACTATTCTCAACTAGGGATCAATCCGGCATGCGTATTGTCGTTACAGGCGCTTTGGGACATATCGGGTCACGGCTGATACGTGAGTTGCCCGCGGTGTTCCCCGAAGCTGAGATTGTCATGCTGGACAACTTGTTGACCCAGCGCTACTGCTCCCTGTTCAACCTGCCGACCCACGGCCGGTATCGGTTTCTCGAAGACGATGTATTGACGGCCGATCTCGCCTCGATTTTCGAAGGCGCCACGGTGGTGGTGCACCTGGCGGCCATCACCGATGCCACAAGCAGCTTTGGAAACAGGAAAGCGGTTGAACAGGTCAATTTCAACGGAACCGAAAAGGTCGCAAGGGCCTGCCTGGAATCGAACTGCGCCTTGGTTTTTCTCTCCACCACCAGCGTATATGGGTCTCAGGAGAAAGAGGTCGATGAGACCTGTCCGGTCAGCGACCTGAAACCCCAAAGCCCGTATGCTGAAGCCAAGTTGCGGTCAGAGCTGCTGGTAAGAAAACTGGCCGAAGAGAATGGGTTGGGCGCTGTTGTGTTCCGGTTCGGCACGATTCTCGGGACCTCAATTGGCATGCGGTTCCACACGGCTGTGAACAAGTTCTGCTGGCAAGCGGTCATGGGGCAACCCCTTACGGTGTGGAAGACCGCTCTCCACCAGCACCGCCCATATCTCGACCTTGGCGATGCTGTGGGGGCGATCATGTTCGCTCTTCAGCACAAACTCTATGACGGCCAAGTGTACAATGTGCTGACGACAAACACATCCGTGAGCAGAATTGTGGACATCATTTCTGCGCGTGTGCCGGACACCAGGATCGAGTATGTCGATACTGAGATTATGAATCAGTTGTCGTATCACGTATCCAACAAGCGTTTCAGTGACCGGGGGTTTGTATTCAATGGTGATCTGGAGCACGGGATAGATAACACCATCGATTGGCTAATGCGGGCCCGCCCGTTGGGGAGCGCGCAGGCAAGGGACCGCTTGTCACAGCACGTGGCCCAGGAAGAGGGAGATGACGGGACGGTCCATCCTTCTTCTCCGACAGATCTGGCAGGCTGGATGTGGGGCCAGGAAATCCCCCAAGATGTGGGCTCCGTGTCGAACGCCGAATCGTTACCTCGGATAACGGTCGTAACACCCTCATACAACCAGGGGAACTATCTCGAGGCAACCATCCGCTCGGTTCTCCTGCAAGGCTACCCCAACCTGGAGTACATCGTTATTGATGGGGGATCGATCGACAATAGTGTGGAGATCATCAAGAAGTATGAGCCGTGGTTGGCCTATTGGGTCAGTGAGGAGGACCGAGGACAGTCTCATGCGATCAACAAGGGATTTGCCCACGCGACTGGGGCACTCTATGCCTATCTGAACAGCGATGACTTCTATGAGCCCGGCGCGTTGCTTGCTTGCGCCCAGGCATTCGCAGAGGGGCATCCGTGGATTTCCGGCAGGGTTCGCTGTTGGCAGGAAGGGGGTGGAGACTTCCGCTTTCCAGAACTTCCCGGCAACAGTTTTGCGAAATGGCTTCTCAGTTGCCCTATCCCGCAGGCGGGCACGTTCTGGTCAGCGGATTTGCATCGGGAGATGGGCCCGTTCCGCGAAGACCTGAACTACATCTTTGATTATGAGTTCTGGCTACGATTCCGCTTTATCAAGAAGATCGAGCCCTTTCTTGTTGATCGCCCTATCGCCGTCTATCGCCTTCACACGCAATCCAAGACTGTGGCGCAGAGTTCGGAATTCATTAAGGAAAGCGGGCCTGTCCGGGAGGAGTACAAGCAGTGTTTGACCTCGTTCCAACGGGTGTGGCTCTGGGGCGCGTGCCGCCATCGCAGGGCGAGGGTACGGGGCACCAAGGCTGTCGCCTGCTTTAAAAGGGGAGAATACCGTGCTGCGATGTGGCCCTTGCTGTCGGCTATCGCGGTCTGGCCGCCTGCGCTAGTCGACCTGAAAGGCATCTGTCTGGCGTTCAAAGCACTGACATGCCGGAAGCAAGACAACCCGGACATGTGGCCTGTGTGGGATGAATGATTCAGATGCCTCCCCTCATCAAGAGAACTTTGCCCGCAAGAGAGACGTGATGGAACCCCCTACCAGTATTCACCACAGCGATTCCGAAAACCGCGGGTCAGCGCCGTTTTTCTCGATCGGCATCACCACCTACAATCGACCGGATTTGCTCAAGCAAACTCTGGACTCCATCTCCGCCCAGACCTTCGCCGACTTTGAGGCCATCGTCGGCAATGACTACGCAGAGGAACCGCTTTCGGCCGAGCTTCTGGGCATCACAGATCCGAGAATTCGGTTTGAGAACTACCCCGAGAATCTGGGTGAGGCAGAGAACATGAATGCTCTGCTTGCCCGGAGTCGAGGTCGGTACTTTACCTGGCAGAATGACGACGATCTATATGCTCCCACGTTCCTCGAAGACGTCCACGCGACACTGGTCAAATTCGACGCGCCGACGTGTGTGTTTACCTCGTACGAGTTATTTGAGGGGGCAGGCTGCCCCGAACCGACCGACGTTGTTGCCGGGACTGGAACCGTGTTTTCGGGGCGCGAGTTTCTCAGGAGGTACTTCTCGGGCGCGTTGTCGGCGATCGGGTGCGCAGGTGTCTACAGCAGAGAGTACCTGCACCTGGTTGGCGGTATTAAGGTCCTGGGAGATTCTCATCGACCACTCTATACCGAATATCTCTATCTGATCCGCGCCGGCCTTGAAGCACGCGTTGTGCATATTGACCAGCCGCTAATCAGGTATCGCACACATGAGGGCTCTTGGGGCGGCACGACAGCAGATCTCCCCCTATACAGTCAGGTCGGAGGGAACTTGCTGAATCAAAGCATCGACATTCTCAAGATGCCTGAGTTGCGTGCCGATTTCCGTGAAAATATCTCTGCGCTCCTGAACTTCCTCGTGAGTGACTTCTTCCTGAAGTGTCGGATGGACTGTAGACCCCTGTGCAGACTGAGGGCTCTGCCGTACTTCTTCTTTCTCAAGAGCAAACTCAACTCGCTCAAAGGGTCGACACTCTACTGGCAGGCGCTGATGGGGTGGGCCAGGGCAGGTATGACTCTCGCATGGTGTATGGCTACTCAGTTCAGCCTCAAGAGCCTTCTCCGGTCACGGTGTGTGGGTTGATGAACGGCGGCTATGGAACCGTTCGAGGAAGAAGCCAGCGGCATTGGCGAACTGGCTTGCCAACAGCAGAACGGCGACACTCATTCGGCGGCGCTGCCCGGGCCGTTTGAAGGGGAATGCGAGCAGGCCGGTATAGAACGCAAGCGGTTCCACCCGGATCGGCTTGTCTGATCGAGTGGCCCGGCGGCGATGGAACTGGTAGGCACCGCGTCCGTAGTTGAAGTGTTGACGCACAAACGCCCCCAGGTTCAAGTCGTGTGCATGCCCGATCCGGGCGTCCGGCGCGACCAGCATCGGCCAGCCGTTCTCGCCCCATCGATCACACAGGTCGCGATCCTCTGCGGCCGCGAGCGGGAAAGAGGGATCGAACCCGCCGATTTTCAGGAACGTCGTGCGCTCGGTCGCTATGTTGTTGCTGGTGAAGAAGGTAGGGCCGCCATGGGTTTGGTCGGCGTGCGCGTAGAGGTAATCGATCAGGGCTTGGCTTGCCTGCGAACAGCGTCGGTTGACAAGGAGATCGACCGTTGTTCCTCCGACCAATGCCTGCGGCGTTCTCTCAAGCACGACTTCGAACGCCTTCAGCCACCCCGGCTCGGGCTCGCAGTCGTCGTCGGTGAACGCGAGAAAACGGCCGGATGCCTCGGTCGCACCGCAGTTCCTCGCACGCGCGGGGCCGGCGTGGTCTTGCCGGATAAGCCGGACGTTGACCGTTCCGCTGGCCTCCGTCACAATCGACTCTGGCGATTCGTCACTGCCGTCGTCGACCACGAGTACCTCGAACCGCTCGCGAGGGTAGTCCAGACGACTCAGTGCCTCCAGGCAACGTCTGAGTGGCTGTGGGCGACGATACGTAGGCAGCACGATTGAAAAGGTTGGATCACACGCTTGCATTGGGGAGCGAAGTGTACGCGCCCCCGCGCGCGAGGTCAAGGTGCCGGGAAAGCAGCATCACAGGGTTGACAGTCTGCCCGTGAGTTTGTCACGGTCAGTGCAGGAGAAGGGTTCTTGTATGGGGACGATCATTATCGGTGCCGGCCCGGCGGGGTTGACGGCTGCCCATGAGCTGGCCACGTCAGGCAAGAAGGTCACTATCATCGAGGCCGACACCCGGGTCGGAGGAATCTCCCAAACGGTCAGCTACCGTGGCTATCGTTTCGATATCGGGGGGCACCGGTTCTTCTCGAAGGTTCCTTGCATTAACCAGTTGTGGCGGGAGATCCTTGGCGATGATTTGCTGGTGCGCTCGCGCCTGTCACGCATCCACTACAACGGCCGGTTCTTTGACTACCCGCTCCGCGCCGCCAATGCGTTGAAGGGGCTGGGGCTGCGGGAAACCGCGCGGATCGGCCTGAGCTACGCCAAAGCCAAGGCAAACCCCAGTGCGCACGAGCACTCGCTGGAGCAGTGGGTGAGCAATCGTTTTGGGACCCGGCTTTACGAAATCTTCTTCAAGACGTACACCGAGAAGGTGTGGGGCATGCCTTGCTCTGAGATATCGGCCGATTGGGCTGCACAGCGGATTCGGAATTTGTCGCTCGCGGAGGCGCTGCGCAACATTGTCTCCGCCAAGGGGATGAGCCGCACCGGCAGTGTGATCCCAACGTTGATCGAGCAGTTCCTCTATCCACGCCTGGGGCCGGGCATGATGTGGGAGCGCTGTAGAGACCTGGTGGCTGAACGTGGAAGCCCCACGCGCTGCGACACGCGTGCGACGCGCCTCAAGCATGTGGACAAACGTATCACGCACGTGGTTATAGAGCATGGCGGCGAGACCTCGGAGCTCGCCGCCGACCACGTCGTTTCATCCATGCCGCTGCGCGAGCTCGTTCAGGGCTTGGATCCGGCGCCTCCGGAAGCCGTCCGGCAAGCCGCCGCCGCCCTGCGGTACCGGGATTATTTCACCGCCGTGCTCATTGTCAAACGTGAGCACGTCTTCCCGGACAACTGGATCTACATCCATACGCCCACCGTAATGATGGGGCGTATCCAGAACTACAAGAACTGGAGTCCCGACATGGTGCCGGACCCCGACACCACGTCACTCGGGTTGGAGTACTTCCTTTCGGACTCGGATCCAATGTGGTCTCAGCCCGATGAGGAACTCCTCGCGTTTGCGCTCGACGAATGCGTGCAACTCGGATTCGTGAACCGCGAGGACGTCGTGGATGGAACGATCGTGCGCATGCCCAAGGCGTATCCCGTCTATGATCACGCCTACACGCAGAATGTGGCGATCATTCGTGACTACCTCGCTGACTTTGAGAACCTACAGACGATCGGACGGAACGGCCTGCACCGCTACAACAACCAGGACCACTCCATGCTGACGGGCTTGTATGCGGCGCAAAATATCATGGGTGCGACACACGACGTATGGTCGGTGAACGTGGATGGAGGCTATCACGAGCAGCCCCTGTCGACAGCAGGTGACGCGTGGGCGGACGCCCTCTCCATTGACCCGTGGCTCGCGCGGAAGCTGAAGCTGACCTTTGCTCAACTCGATGCCGTCGCGGCCGGTATGGCGGCGGGAATCGTCAGTGGCGTGGGTCTCTTTGCCGCCACGGCCGTATTGTTGCTGCGAGGTGGCGAGCAGGTTGGCCCCATGCTGTCGTTGCTGGGGCACTACCTGGTCGGCTACCGCCTCACGTGGTTCGGTGCGTTCGTGGGCATGGCCGAAGTCGCACTCCTGGTGTTCGTGTTGGCATATGCACTTGCACGCACGCGAAACGTTCTGGTAAAAGGCTACTTACGACGTATTAGGAGACGGATGGAAGCTCGGCTGAGCCGGGAAGTATTGGACGGATGGCAATGACAACCGAGAACTCACAGGGCGAAACCGGGTTGGCGGCACGCGATATGGAGCGGGAACTGACTTGCATGATCGCCCACTTGGATGGCGCGGTACTGGCTCTCGTGTTTGGTCTGATCGCTGGCGTGGGGCTGTTCGCGATGACGGCCATCCTGGTTGTTGAGGCTGGTCCCGACACCGGCGCACACCTCAGGCTTCTGTCTAACTACTTCTGTGGGTACTCGGTCACTTGGCGCGGTGCCTTCATAGGCTTCCTATGGGCGTCCGCGTTGGGCGCGTCCGCTGGATGGGTGATCGGATATCTCTACAATCGCGTGGCAAGTATCCGCAGAAAATCCTCAGCGACCGGCGACGCATGAGTGCGTGCCCTGACACTGGGCCCGCCGCAACCGCCGCCGCACCAGACGCCACGGTCGCCGTTGTGGTGCCTGTTTACAATGATCGGTCCGGTCTCCAACGTTGCCTTGCCGCGCTGGCGGCGTCATCTTTCCAGGCCTTCAGCGTGGTGGTGGTCGATGACGGGTCGACTGAAGACATTCAATCGGTTGTGGATGCGTCCGACTGCCGGTACCTCCGTATAGAGGGTCCTGGCGGCCCGGCCCGCGCCCGCAATCACGGGGTCAGGTGCTGCGAGGGCGATATCATCGTGTTTGTGGATGCCGATGTCTGTGTCCATGTCGATACACTGCAGCGCCTGGTCGAGACACTGGAAAGCAGTGCCACAACGGCCGCGGTCGTCGGGACGTACGACGACCGGCCCGAGGCACCCGGACTATTCTCGCAGTACCGGAATCTGCTCCATCGCTACACGCATTGCCACTCGGCCGGGGAGATCCCAACTTTCTGGTGCGGGTGTGGCGCCATTCGACGGGAGCTGTTTCTTGCATACGGTGGTTTTGATGAAGAGCGCTACAAACGGCCCGCCATCGAAGACATCGAACTGGGTATGCGAATGACGGCCGGCGGCTGCCGCATCCTGCTGGATCCGGCGATTGAGTGCACCCACCTTAAACACTGGCCGTTCCTGGGCACGCTCGCCAACGACGTACTCAGGCGAGGTGCGCCGTGGGTGGTTCTCATGTTGCGTAGCGGGAGCATGACGACCACCCTCAACGTCGATCACGCACAGCGCCTCAGCGTGGCACTGGCGCTCCTGACCGTTCTGTTTGGTGCGGCCGGTGTCTGGCATGTTGCGTTTCTGGCCGGGGCTGTGCTCTCGGCCGGGGGCGTTCTGATACTGAATCGAGACTTCTACCGCTACCTTCGTCAATGCCGCGGAAGGGCGTTCGCCATGGGTGCGATGCCCCTCCATGGGCTGTACTTTCTGTGTTGCGGACTGTCGGTGGGCATTGGTGTGATTCAACATGTGACTACCCAGAGGAGGTCCGTACTTTGAAAGCAAGAGTACTGCTTCTCTATCCAAACTCTACCAACGACGGCGTCATGCCACTTGCCGTGGGCATTCTCTCCACGATCGCCAAGGATCTCGGGTGCGAGGTGGAGTATTTCGAGACCACATTCTATCAGAAGGAAGGCTCCGTTCCTGAAGAGCGTGAACGCACCGGTGAATTCAAGGCGTCTGACCGGGAGCACGCCATCCAGCTTCTCCCGCACGAGCATCTCGTCAGGGACCTCAGGCAGACCCTTGACCGTTTTCGCCCGGATATTCTTGCCGTAACCGTAAACTCCATCGAGTTTGAACAATTTGAGACCCTCGTTCAGGCGGTGGGCCCAATCGAGCCCAAGCCGTTTGTCATGCTTGGGGGCGTCCACCCCACGGTCGCACCGGACGCTGTGATTGCCACCCCTTTCGTCGACGCACTGTGCAGGGGAGAAGGGGAAGCGGCATGGAAAGAATTCCTGACGCGGTTCCTCAACCATCAGGAGATCTCAGACGTGCAGAATCTCTGGGTGAAGACAGCCGACGGCGTGCAGAAGAATCCGATAAGGCCGCTTGTCCCCGAGGACCAGCTGTGGCGGAGACCCCTCGATTTCTCATTCTTTGATAAGCGGCATTTCACCGCCCCGTTTGACGGCAGGATCTACCATCGTGGACAGATAGAGTCCTCTCGGGGGTGTCCTTTCGATTGTACCTACTGTGCCAACACCGCGTTTAAGCGAACCTACAAGGGCCTTGGCAAGTTCGTCAGGATACGCCCCTTCGAGAACTTGGTCGAAGCCATCAAGAAGCAAGTTGAGATGGGTGCTGAGATGCTCCAGTTCCAGGACGAGTGTTTTCTGAGCATCCCGCTGCATCATCTCCAGGAATTCTGCCGGTGGTATGGCGATGAAGTGCGGTTGCCGATGATGGTCCAGACCCGGCCGGAATCGGTCAAGGAGAACCGGATTGAGCCCCTGGCACAGATGGGGACGCCGGTTCAGATCTCTTGCGGCATCGAGTCAGGGTCGGAGCGGATCCTGCACGAAATCTGCAACCGCAGAACCCAGCTGGACGACATCCGGAAGGCGTTCAAGATCATCAAAGATTTTGGTATCCGGACGACAGGCTACACGATGATCGGCTTGCCAACGGAAACTCGCGAAGAAGTGTTCCAGACCATAATGTTCGTCCGGGAACTCGACTTGGATATTTCGATCATGTCGATCTTCTATCCGTTTGTTGGCACGCCGCTTCGCGATATCTGTATCCGGGAAGGGTATATCACCGGCCAAGAGAAGATGACCAACTTTACCGACCCTCCTATTCTGAAAAACCAGCCAATGGCTCCCGAGGAAGTGTATAATATTCGTCGGGTATATAGTCTGTATACGAGGCTGCCCGAAGCGTACTTTCCAAAGATCGAGCGGTGCGAAAGAGATCTTGAGAATCATGCCGAACTCTACGAAGATCTGATTGCACTGATGTACAGGGAATACTACCGGAGCTGGGATCTGGATTGAGGCAGGGAACCGACGGGAAGAATGCCGAGGTGGATGCTGGAGTATGCCGATGACTGGTCGCCACAAAACATGCAGGTTCGCACTTATCCATCTTGGCACGGATGAGGTCTACGGGCTGGAGTACGTGGCCGCAGAGGTCAAGAAGTGTGGGCATCGGATTCGGTGGTTCGACGCGAATGAGGAGTCGGCCGTCGAGGCCGTCGTCGCCTGGGAGGCGGATTACCTGTGCCTCTCTCCGCTGTCGGCATTTTTCGATTCCGGTCTCGAGTTCAGTCGTCGTGTGAAAGCCCTGGCACCCAGTGTGCATTCCATCTTTGGCGGTCACCACGTCACCGCTGTTCCGGAGTCCGCTGAGCTTGATGGAGTCGACACGGTGGTGGTGGGTCCCGTCTACGGCGCCATTGAGCGCATTGTTGCAGGCGACGACGCCGGGGTTCTGCGAGGGGAACCGGTTCCCGTGAGCGAGATGATGCCGGCCAGACGGGAGTATTTTGACACGATTCCGAGTATAGGCGGCCGTCATCGGAAGGAGATCATCTCTCACTTTGGATGCCCGTACAATTGCTCCTACTGCTCGACCTCGCGCCTGAAGGCGGAATACGGCGGCAAGGAGTACCGCAAGTACTGGCTCACGCGCCGCCCCATCGAGCACATCATAGAAGAAGCCAAAATCCTTCTGGACTACCCGACCGAAGAGGTGGCCCTCGAAGACGACGACATGCTCTATGGGACGGAAATCGATGAGTGGTTGCCGAAATTCACGGCGGCGTGGAAGCGTGAGGTCGGGCTGCCGATCTTCGGCAATGTGACCCCAAACACCGTGGTGAAGGTGTCGGACCAGACCATGGACACGCTGGCTGAGCTCGTGACAGTCGTTCAAATGGGGGTCCAGGCGGCCAGGAAATCGACACTGAAGCTCTTCAATCGCCAGTTTCAGAACGAAGCGCAGGTTGCCGAGGCGGTGAACCGGCTGAAGAAGCACGGTGTCCCGGTGAAACTGGAGTTGATCGTCGGGGCACCCGTGGACGATCCGGTTGGGGATGCCCTTGACACTGTCAAGCTTGCGCAACGAGTAGCGGCAGGCGGCTTTGCAACCGCCTTTCCGCTGATGCTCTATCCGGGCACGGCGCTCCATAAATGGTGCCTTGAGAACAACGTTCCGCTACGGGAAGACTGTACCTTTGATTTCTACAGCGGAATCGGTTCGGTCGAATTCCCACCCGCGATTCAGCGCAAGATCACCACCATCACGAAGTTGGCTTCCTTTTTCGTGAAGTACAACGTGGACGAACGCTGGATGAGAGTCCTGCTTGACATGGATCTCACTGACGCCGCCGCCAAATCCGCCAGTGAAGCCGCCTACTACGAAAGCCTGCGTTTTCGCCTCGGCGAGAAGGTGGACCAGGAGTTTGAGGAGATCCTGGCGAAGACGCACTTCCGGTACAAGTCATGACAGTATCAACACCTGTCGTCCTGCTGTTGTTCAACCGCCCCGACCTGACACAGCGCGTCTTTGATGTGATCGCCACAGCGAAACCTGAGACCCTGCTCGTTGTCGCAGATGGCCCCCGCAATCCTGAAGAACGAGCGCTCTGTGAACAGGCCCGCTCTGTGGTTGACCACGTTGACTGGGAATGTGAAGTCCTGACCGACTTCTCCGATGAGAACCTGGGGTGTGGGCGGAGGGTATCGAGTGGTGTGGACTGGGTGTTCTCAAAGGTTGATGAAGCGATCTTTCTGGAGGACGACTGCCTTCCGGACCCTTCTTTCTTCACGTTTTGTCACTCCCTGCTCGAGCGCTACCGGCACGACCAGCGCATCATGACGATCAACGGCAACAACTTCCAGTCGGGGCAGAAGCGGACCAACTACAGCTATCACTTCACCAAGTACCCCGGCTGCTGGGGCTGGGCGTCCTGGCGTCGCGCCTGGGAACACTACGATTATGAGATGAAGACCTGGCCGGAATTCCGGGAATCCGGCCTGCTCGCTGCGACGTGTGCAGACGAAGCCGAGCAGAGGTACTGGACCGACCTGTTTGATGCTATGCATGAAGATCCGGACAAGGTGGATACGTGGGACCATCAGTGGAAGGTCGCCTGCTGGTCCCAGGGCGGCCTGGCCATTGAGCCCGGTGTGAACCTCGTGGCGAACCTGGGACTGGGTCGTCCGGATGCCACCCACACGTCAGGGACCACTCCACACCTGCTTCAGTTGACGGAAACGCAGGCAGTGGGAGCGATCCGTCACCCCCCGTTTGTGGTGAGGCACAACGTGGCCGATGCACAGGTGTATGAGCATTTTGTGGCCGGTGGCAGAACGGGCATAAGCGGTTTCCTTGGCAAGATCAGTCGGGGTCTGTCCGCGTTTCAGATGAACCAATAAGGTGGGGCATTCAGGCTCTCGACAGGAGGCATCAGTCATGTCATTTCGAACTCAGCTTGAGGAGGCCTTGAAGCCCTTTATTCCCCCGGTTCTCCTCGAAGGGGTGAGGGCGTTCAAGGATCGATTTCGCCAGCCGGTGCTGACGGTTGCCCCCGACGGCTGGCGGACCGAGCTGGCCGGGGACAAGCATCAGGGATGGAGTGTCGACGACGTGGTCAGCGCAGAGCGGGCCAAGTGGGACGCCTACTGCCGGAATCTCGAGGGTGCCGGGCCGCTGGGTTTCGCCCATGAGCACTACGACCTCACCGTGACGCGTAATCCCAGTTTTCATAACGTCCACCTGACCTACGCCTATGTTCTGGCCTTAACCGCCCGCAAGAAAGACAGGGTTTCAGTTTTAGACTGGGGCGGTTCCCTCGGGCACTACTATCAGCTGGGAAAGGCGGTCCTTCCGGATGTCGCTCTGGATTACCACGTCAAGGAGGTCCCCCTGATGGCCGCCGCCGGCAAAGAACTGAACCCGGACGTCACGTGGCATGACGATGCGTCCTGCCTGGACAGGGACTACGACCTGGTCATGATGAATGGCTCGTTGCTCTACCTGGAGGATTGGGCCGAGTTTCTGCAAAAAATCGCCTCTTCGGTCAAAGAGTACCTGTTCCTGTTTCGACTCCTGGTTGTGCAGGACAGCCCGTCGTTTGTCGCTAGCCAATGGATCTACAACTCGCAGATGCTGCACCTGCAGGTTAACCAGTCCGAGCTACTCGCGGCGGTGGATAGGACGGGCCTGCGCCTGGTCAGAGAGTTTGTGGTTGGCGACCGTCCCTACATCAAGGGCGCGCCGGAACAGTGTGAGATGCGTGGCTGGCTTTTCAAGCGAGAGCCCGCATCAAAGGCGTAGGGTTTGAAGCAGCGTCCTACGGCTCCGTCGTCTCTTCTGCAGCCTCTATCTTGACCTGTACAGTGGAACGGTAGGTCCCAATCCGGGCGCTTGCTCTCACGTCGCCTTGCGCCGTCGTCACGCACACATCGTACAGCCCCTTAAACCCGCGTATTCTGTACTCGCCGGTGTCGTCGGTCTGTCCCTGCTCCGATGTCCACCACTGGTTGAACACGAGGTCCCTGTAGGCCGCGCCGTTCGGTTTCTCCTCCCAGTTGCTCCGGTACATGGCGGCGGGTGATTTCCAGTGGGCCTTCTGCCAGAACCCCCACACCTGGAAGCCCACAACCTTCGGATGACTGAATACGGCTGTCATGAAGTCGCGCGTGTAGTTCGCCTGCACCTCTTCATTCCGCGAGTTGATATCAAATTCCGTGATGCGCATGTCGAGCCCGAATTCGCCGAAGAAATCGAGGATGTCCACGACGGTCGCGGGACAGGGCAGCAGCGCATTGAAATGCGACTGGAAGCCGATGCCGGAAATCGGTGCGCCGTTCTGAATGAGGAACTTGATGGTGTCGTGGTACCTCACCGACCTTGATGAATCGGGAAGCCCTCCATCCATGATGCCGTAGTCGTTGATGTACAGACCGGCTGTGGGGTGTGTCTCGCGTGCATAGCGGAACCAATCGACCATGATGCGCTTGCCGAATAGGTCCATCAGCTCATGATTGGACAGTGGCTCGTTGATCACATCCCACTCGTCGATGTACGGGCGTGTCGCTTTCCCAATGTCAAGGATGTGCTGCCGCACCATTTCGGGGACACTGTTCGGTGCCTCCCGCAGCATACCCTTCGCCTGGGCTGAGACATGGCGCGAGCTTGGCCACACCATTGCATGTCCGCGGACGTGCAAGCCATGTTCCCTCAACCACTTGATGGCACCTATCGCCTTTTCTCTGCTGAAGTTGTCTCCCCAGTCCCCGACCCACGGCTCCCACTTCAGCGCATTCTCGGGCCCCGAGGCATTGAACAATTCCAGGACCTTGCTCCTGTAGGTCTCGTTCTCCGGAGCGTTGTCCATAATGCGATGCGCCTGAATGATCGAGGAGAAGTGGAACGTATGCTTCAGCATATCGACCTTCACGGGGACGCCTACCACCGGCTTTCCCTCTGCATCGATCACGTGCACCACCAGGTCGCCCTTGCGGTATCGCTCGATCCGTTTCGCGGCGTCCGCGCGCCAGGGCGCCTCCGCTCCTGAACCCTCGTATCTGAGCGGGGTCGACGGATCACCCTCAAGCACGCGGCTCTCTTTGGCTAGCGCAGTGGGGGGGCCGATGGCCGTCACACACACCCCGACCAGGCACGCCTGCTGCGCCCATGATCGCACTTTTCCCCAATCGTGTTCCATCACCGCGCCGCTCCTCTCTGGGTCGAATCGCCGACCATTCAATCGGGTCTACCATGTGGCACCGTTACAGCCCGCACAAGGAAAAATGAATGGGAACGGG
>JAOZSS010000175.1 GCA_029939545.1 Kiritimatiellia bacterium
GGTGGTTGAGAGAATCAGCCACCCTGTTATAGAAAATCGTGCGAAATCGCTAAACTGGGGTGTTTGAGCCTACATTCGGCAGTTGAGAAACTACGAAAGACACGAAAAGCGCAAAAGAGACTGGGGATAGGGTACTTCTGAAAGGAAGACAACCACCAGGTTTTGCACCCAACGGGTGCAATGCTTCCGTACACCCAGACGTTCGGAATCCCTATTCTTTTCTGGATTTCCTTTCGTGTATTTCGCGTATTTCGTAGTTTAATTGTTCCTTACAGGTTGAGACGGAGACCTGATTGGAGCTTATCATGGAGGCGGGCTGCCTTCCTGTGTCCGCCGTAGCCTTGGGGAAGGCGGAAGCCCGCAGGTGCGGCGTGGGGGCACGCCGTTTCCAGTTGATCGTGGGTTTAGTCGGCGTGCTGTCCGTTCGGCTGGGCGGGGATATCCAGCTTCTCCATGCGATAGCGCAGGATACGGCGTGTGGTGCCGAGGCGCTCAGCCGCCCGGGTTTGAACCCAGTGGGTTTCCTGTAGCGCTTTCTCGATCATCTGGCGTTCGTAGGTGTTCATGCGTTCCTGTAGTGGATCGTCGGAGTCGGTCGGGGGCGGTGCCATGCCTCCGTCATCATCGAGGAACTCTTCAGGGAGAAATCCGGGTTCGATCTCACGGCTGGTACCGTGGAGTACGAGCATGCGCTCTACCACGTTGCGCAGCTCGCGGATGTTGCCGGGCCAGGAGTAGGCGTTCAAAAGGGCGAGTGCCTCGGGTGTGAAGGCCTCCGTCTGTACGGGTATCGTTTGGCGGAGGGTATCCAGGAAGTGTTGGACCAGCAGGTCGATGTCTCCGCCACGGTCGCGCAGAGGGGGGAGTGTAACCGGTACAACGCTGAGCCGGTAATAGAGGTCGTCGCGGAAGTTGCCGGCCATGGCCTCTTTGCGCAGGTTCTTGTTCGAGGCCCCCACGATACGCGCGTTGGTCTTGATCACCTGTGTGCCTCCGACGCGTGTGAACTCGCGTTCCTGCAGTACCCGCAGCAGTTTGATCTGCGTGGCGAGGGTCATCTCGCTGACTTCGTCGAAGAAGAGTGTGCCGGAACCCGCGAGGTCAAACCGACCCTGCTTGAGTTTATTGGCGCCGGTGAACGCGCCCTTCTCGTGTCCGAACAGCTCGCTTTCCATAAGGGTTTCGGTCAGCGCACCGCAATGGACGGCCACAAAAGGCTCCTGACTGCGGCTGCTGAGGCTGTGCAGCATGCGGGCGGCGAGTTCCTTACCCGTTCCGCTCTCACCGCTGATGAGGACAGTTGAGTCCGTAGCGGCCGCCTTGCGCACATCACTCAGCGCCGCCGCAAAGGCGGAGGACTGGCCGACGATGCCGGTTACAGGGAATTCACGGGCAATGTCGTCCTCCAGTGTGGCGACACGACGTTGCAGCACGTTGGTCTCCAGCGCACGGCGGACTATGTGCTGAATCTCCTCAACATCGAAGGGCTTCGCGACGAAATCCTTGGCCCCGACCCGCATGGCTTCCACCACCGGTCGCACCGAGCTGGTGGCGCTGATCATGACGACCGGTAAGTCGGCATAGATTGCCTGGAGCCGCCGGAGGAAGCTAAGCCCATCTTCTTCGGGCATCATGACGTCGAGCAACACGAGGTCGACGCGTTCCTTTTCGAGCACGGCCATGCCTGCCGACGCGCTTTCGGCAAGCGTGACCTCGTAATCCCTCGAGAAGACGGCCTTCAGCGACTCGCGCGGGCCGAGTTCATCATCAACGACTAGAATATGCTGCTTCATAGTGTGGTGTCTCTATCTGTTGCGGCACTGTGGCGGGAACCACAACGACGACCGTTGTGCCCGTGGTGCCGGTTTCGATGTCGATATGGCCGCCATGATCGGTGATGGTGCGCTTGGCAATCGGAAGCCCGAGGCCGATGCCGCGCGCCTTCATGGTACAGAAGGGGGAGAAGACCTTGTCCGCGATGCTGGGCGGGATACCCGGTCCGTTATCCTGGATGCGCACGGTCACCTGTCCGGCCGCAGCCTTGTCGCCGCCGGTCGCCACGATCAGGATGGACGGATCGGTGGTTTCGTGCAGCGTTTCGATCGCGTTGGACACAATGTGCTGAAAACAATCGACCAGCGCCGCGAGATCCCCGCGTACGGGGGGCAGCGACGGATCCGCTGTTACCCGAACCGGGATGCCGGAGTTGAGGTGCGCCTTGGCCTGCTTGACGCCCTGGGTAACGGCATCGGCAAGGTTCACGTCCCTGAAACAGAGTTCGGGTGGATTGGCGAAGTCGTTGACCTGGTCAATCATGGCGTTCAACCGGCTGATTTCGCCGACCGCCAACTGACTGAACTGCTCACGGAACTCGGGATCTTCGTGCCGATCAGGCAAGAGCTGGGCAAACGTGCTGATCGCCACGAGGGGATTGCGCACCTCGTGCGAGATGGCGGCGGCCAGCTCGGTCCAAAATGTGGCGCGGTCGATACGTTCCTGTTTCTCACGCAGCAGCCGCTCGCGGGAGAGGTCGTGCAGGATGGCAACGGCGCCAAGCGACGTGTCGCCGTCGCTCAGTGTGCGCGTCATAATAGAGAGGGGCAGATGGGTGATGGGGTCGGTCCACTTGACCGAATCCTCTGCGATCTCGCCCTGTGTCGCCCGAATCAGCATATCGGCCAGGCGTGATCCTAGAAGGGTGGGGGATTGACCGATCACGTCCTGCGGTTCGATCCCCAGCATGTGGCCGGCCGACTCGTTGAACCACTGTACGCTTCCGCCTGCGTTGATGGCGATGATGCCGGCCGGAATCGACCCCAGTACGGTTTCGGCGAGTGTCTTCTGAATGGCCGCTCCTTCAGTGAGGAGTCCGTTTTCGAGCACAACCGCGACATCGTGCGCCACGGCGATCAAGTGGTTGAGCGTGTCATGGTCAAACGGGATACCGGAGGCCAGATGTCCGACAAAGAGCCATCCGATCAGCCGGTTATGCCCGTGTAGCGGTAGGATGACCTCGGCACCCAGCCGGTCGAGCCACCGCTTGATCATGGTCCGTGTGGCAGGGGGCTCGATATGCGGCAGCGTCATGCGTGCGGCGACGTGGGCTTGTTCGTGCATCCAGCGCACAAAGCTGTCGTCGGACGCGACGGTGAGTGTTTCGGCGTCGGGCAGGCACCGCAGCCCGCCGCGCAGGACAAAATCGGAGCCGGGCTGGGCCTGGGCGAAGATGCCGGCACGCGAGACGCCGGCCGTTGTTGCAGCGGTTTCTATAACGCCGTGGAGCATGGCCTCCACGTCATGAAAATTGCTGAACACCTGGGTCAAGGGTCCCAGCGGTTTGGCGGCGGTTTCGCGTGGCTGCGGACGCGGTGCGGGGGCGGGTTCGGGACTGGCGGGCGTGCTGTCGCGCAGCGCTCGGTTTTCCTCGAGCAAGGCAAGGTGGGCAAAGGCGTGGCGAACCAGGTCTTGCAGTCGCATTCGGTCGACATCTGGCGACTCGCAGGCGTAGACACCGAGTGTTGCCGCTTCGATCATGGGGTCGGAGCGCATGACGCCGAGTGCGATCACGAGCGTGTCGGGATACTCTCGCCGCACCTCGCGGCAGGCTTCGAGGGCTTCGCGCCAACCGACCTCCATGACCAGCAGCAGCGGATCGTGCTTGCGGCATTCGGCCAGAACATCAGCGCCCGACTCCAGTCGGCTGACCTGGGCGCACGAGTGCAGTTGGCCGGTCACACGCCGCGCTATGTCGTCATCGCGCGCGAGAAGTACACATGGTGCTTGCATCAGCCCACCTCCGTCCTCGTCTTCGATTTCGCCGAGACAGGTCTGTCTTGACGTGCCGTGCTCTCTTCGAGCAGTTCAAAAATCAGGTGAAACGTCGTGCCTTCGTTGAGATGGCTTTCGACATCCACGGTCGCGCCGTGTTCCTCTATGATCCCGTGTGAAACAGCGAGACCCAGTCCGGTTCCGTCGCTCTTGGTGCTGAAGAAGGGGTCAAACACATTAGTAAGGTTCTCGGGTGCGATGCCGCTGCCCGTGTCCTGGATGTCGACCTGGATCAGCTTCTGAGCGAATCGCTGGCGGGGAAGAAAGCGCCGACCGTGGGCGTTGATCAGCGTGGTGGACACGGTGAGCGTGCCGCCTTCATCCATCGACTCGATCGCGTTCAGGATGAAGTTGACGAACGCCTGGCTGAGCAGGTCTTTGTCGCCCATGATCGCATCGCGTTCGGCCTTAAAGCGTTTCTCCAGCATGATACCCCGGCTTCGGACCTGCTGTTCGAGCAATTTGAGCGAGTCGTTAACGATGGCTTCCAGGGAGGTGGGTGCCAGCGTTGCCGGTGCCGGGCGGGCGAAGTGAAGGAGGCGGGTGACAATCGAGTCAATACGTCCGACCTCACGTAGGACCAGGTCCGAGAACGTCTGCCGGAACTCGGCGTCCTCGTACTGTTGTGGCAGGAGTTGGGTGAAGGTCTTGATCGGGACGAGCGGGTTCTTGATTTCGTGGGCCATGCCGGCAGCCAGGGTGCCGATACTCGAGAGGCGGTCGGAGCGGCGGATTTGGGCCTCCATCTGTCTGACGGTTCGCATATCGTTCAGCAGCACGAGCGCGCCAAGTACATCACCGGCGGTGCTGTGGAAGACGGCTGAACTGAGACGAACGGGTACCTCGTTCTCTGTTCCGGCCGCGAGTGTCTCATCCTTGTCGCGGATGCCTTCACGCGTTATGAGCGCGTCATCTATGGCCTTGTAGATCACGGCGGGAAGATGAGAAGCGTCCTGATTGAGGATGAAATCGGTCGTGATGTCGGTCAACATCTGGGCCTGGCGATTAAAAACTGTCACCTGCCGGTTGGCATTGACCGCGATCACCCCGCTGACGAGGGAGTCGACCAGGATGTCATTGTAGATCTTGCCCTCCTGCACGGCGGTGTAGAGGCGGGAGTTGTCCACGGAGGTCCCGAGTTGGTTGCAGATGATCTGCAGGGCATCCTGTTCGTTGGCACTGTAGATGCGGCCCGAGACACGCGACGCAAGCAGGAGGATGCCGTCCAGTTGCTCATTGACGTAGATGCCGATCGCCAGGGCGGCCTTGAATCGGTTGAGAGTTGCTGCGGCCTTTTCGCGATCTGGGGTGGGGCGTTCGCG
>JAOZSS010000176.1 GCA_029939545.1 Kiritimatiellia bacterium
TTCTCACCCACGCGCACAGCGTGCGCGGTCACGGTCTCCGACATCCCGACTCCCGCAGGCGAGGTCGGGACTCCGTCCATCTTGACAAGCTAGACACGGACGAGGGCATTGAATACCTGAAGAAAGCGTTGGCAATCAACCCAAAGAGTTCGAAATCGCTACGGGATATCTGTGTGCTTTACGTAAAGAAGAAGAGATGGGGAGAGGCTCTCGTTTGCATAGAGGAGGCAGAAAGAAAAGATCCCGACAACCCGGAAATCAAGGAGGTCAAGGCAGACGTGGAGTTGTTTAAGTCCGAGTTCGAACGACTCTCTGCGGAGGAAGCGTGACTCAGGATACATGATGCCGCCACTCGCGGATCAAACACGACGCCCTCAACAGGGACTCTCTCCACAGACTTCGCCATGGTAGGGCGATGCGAAATACCGGGGTTGACTTGCAGGGGTGTTGTACGTATCGTTCTTCGTGGTCGATACGTAGAGCATGAAACAAGGAAGAAGGATGCATGAATACGGTTAAGCTGACGTTGAGCGTTGAGCCTGAGATTGTCCGGGAGGCAAAGAAGTCTGCGGCTGCGTGGCATACGAGTGTCTCGGCATTGTTCGCGCGACTACTGCGGGCGATGACTGCGTCCAGTGAGATCAACTTGGACAGCAGTCCAGTAACACGGCGTGCCACGGGGCTCGTGACACTTCCCTCTGACATGGAAGATAGCGAACTCCTTGCCGACGCTTTGGGGTCGAAATACGGAGTGGGCAAGTGAGGTTGTTGCTCGACACAAACGTCCTGCTCGACGTTATTGCTGCGCGTCAACCGTTCTACAGGGCCGCTGCCCGCCTCTGGTCACTGGCTGAGCACGACCAGATTGAGGCATTCGTTTCCGCAATCAGCTTCAACAACATCTACTACATCGTACGGAAATCGGCGGGGAAGGCAAAAGCCGATGAAGCTCTCCGGGCGATTCGAGACCTGTTCACGCCCGTATCCCTTGACGCCAAACTGATCAACCGATCTATGGATGCACCCATTGATGACTTCGAAGATGCGGTGCAATTCCACTCGGCTTCCCGTGAGAACGTCGATTATCTGATTACGCGCGATCCAGACGGGTTCCCGCACACAGGTGTCTCGGTCTTGTCTCCCCAGGAGTTTCTTGCCATATGGGACACACGGGAAGAGCAAGAAACTGCTGTGTCTGAAGACGGTAGCGTGCGGCAGCACGAGTCAGGGTGACCCGCCCGGCATGTGCAGTAACGTATGGTGGAGCAATGATGGACAACGACAGATTTGCACAGCAATTGCTCGACGGGTTGACTTCGGAACAGCTTGTCGAACTGGTGGCACGACTGCTGGACGAGATGTCCGACACGGAGCGCATGGAGTTTTGCGATGTGCTCGATCAGGATGTGGCCGCAGTGTTCCGTCGCCTGTTGGAGCCACCCGCGACCGCCACCGAAGATGAAACGAGTGAGATGACTTCGGACGCAAGATTCGCCCAGCAGTTCAGGTCAGCGTTGGCGGCTCTGGAGGGGCTGCTGACCGAGTTGGGGGACGAGGATGGCGACTACATCTACCAGGAACACCATTGGGAGGCACCCGACTTCGATGCACCGCAGCTGGCGAGCGACATCGAGCGTTGCGCACGGGACTTGCTTCCACTGCTTGATCGCGCGGCCGAACTCGAACTGGAGGAAAAGGACTGGTTTCTGGACCTATGCAGGGAAATAGCCGATGGCATAGAGTCGTATCCGGAATACATCTATACCGAAGAAGGCGTATGCTTCGAGCACGCTGCTACGGAGTGCGTGCTGAAGTGGCTCGATCTTCATGCCGACAGTGAGGCGAGCTTTCTGGATGAACTTGTTGCGTTCATGGCCGAGGCAGGGCATGTCTCGCTCGACAACGGGACGATTCGTACGTATCTGCTTGAGGACTGGACCAAGGGCGTAGGGCTGGTAGACGCAGCCGTGGCGGAGGGCAACTCGGCCAGGGCACTTGAGTTCTGTAGCAAAACCATCGACGCCTATTTCAATCGCCGGAGTTATGGGAGAGATTGCTGCGGGTTTGATCCAGGAACCACCCCTTTGTTGGGTCACTGGGGCACGACGAGCATGTCGCCTGAGAGGGGCTCGAACTTGTACTCCCACTCGATCCCGTCTTGCTCGTACGCGTAAATGGTCAGCATTTCGCCGTAGCCAAGTTCAAGAAGTTCAATATTCGCCTCGGCCCGTGGGATACCATAGCGTTTGACGTATGCAGAAAGCAGATCCTTGGGCAAACGCTGCCGAGTCATCCAGCGTTTGGCGATCCTCTTGCGCTCGTCTCGTGGGAGCTTGCGCAATGATCGACGCTTTCGTTGTTTCTTCGGGCTCACGGGATGTTCTTCCTGTCGCGACGACCAGCGGGCCGGTTGTGTTGCGAGTGCGAGCGGCACGAGCAATACCGCTATCCACAGTATCCACAAACGCCGGTGCGCGGGGAGTTGACGAGCGGAAGAGACATTTCCTCCTCATCATCTATGCATCTGTCACAGAACAGAGAATCCACGTCTATTCCCCATCCCGATGCTTGTATCTGTGTAGCAGGCTTCCCGCATTGAGTGCATTTCCACGCCGGAGGCTGATTGCGGGCCAGCAGCATGATGCCAGGGCTTTTAACCTGCCTTTCGCGGATATCCACGACACGCAGCTTCAGTTCGGTTGTCGATCCATAATCATATTCGTGTTTAAACTTCGTGCCGACGCTGAGGACGCTGTAGATCTTCTGATCCATGGTCTTCTCGCGCACTCCGAACATCAGGTCTTCCATGGGATGCACGGAATACCGCTCTTCGTCTATCGTGAAGCCGCTCAGATGGCCGCAGCACTCAAGCCAGGTATCACGTAGAAACGAGTCCAGATGCGCCAGCGTCATGGCCCCTGGAATCTCGACATGAAGCCAGTATTCGGGCATGTGATTATCCTCAATCACAACGTGGAACAGCTTCACGCTCGACCCCGTGCCGTCGTCGCGATTCTCGACGCACTTCTTCAAATGTCGCGTCATCTGCGACTTATTGATCACTTTCTTGCACAGCGTGCACTGGCCGGGGAACTCTGCCCTTTCTTCACTCATGTCAACTCCTTCGTTTTAGGTTCAGCGTTTTCCTGTCATTGCCATATATCGTTGGGATCGACATCGGGATCATCGTAGCGCCGGACCGTCGCGATCCACTCGGGCATGCCCATCTTGATATCTTCGCGGAGTTTCGCCAGATCGTCACCGCTGACCATGCCGATTCCTGCAAGGTACGTGTAGAACTTCTTCAGTCCAGCGGCGTTTCCCTTGATGGAAGTCGGGTTTGCCCACATGGCCTTGCGGATGAACCAGTATCCAAGGAAGTAATCCACCCGTGCCACACCTTCCGCCGCCGATGTCGGCGGATCGTCGCGCAGGAGGCACTCGTTGATATAGAACTCGACGTTGCCGACGTGTTTATCAATCGTATTCGGACCGAGTCCGCTTTCCGCTAGCCAGGACTCGAACCCGTCCAGTAGATCCGCGTTCACTTCACGGACAGCTTTGCATTTCTGCTCAAATGCTTCGTATTCATCGGTCATCTTCACACCTCCTTGATCTGACGCATTTGCGAAGCGTTACTCCCACAGACAGGAAAAAGGTACAGCCCACAATCCATCTCCAAAGGGAATGCACTGACTTCCTGAATAGAGCACCACCCCACCGGCGAAGCGCGATTTCGCGTCTGCGGCCAGACTCTGGAGTCCGCGAAAATCCTCCTTCTTCAGCGTCTGTGCGAGCTTCACCTCAACGCCCATCACCTGTCGCGCTCCCGCTTCCAACACAAAATCGACGTCTGCACCGGCTCCCGTCCGATAGTGCAACAAAGCCGGCTTGCTCTCGCTCCACTCGATTTGTTTGAGCAGTTCGCACCCGACAAATGTCTCGATGAATCGTCCTGCCAGAGTCAGGTCATCCAAAACAGATGACTCGGAGGCATTCAGCAAGTAGGTCATGAACCCTGTATCTCCCAGCAGGATCTTCGGCGATTTCACCAGGCGTTTGCTGAGATTAGCTGTCCACGGGCGGACATGATGGATCAGGAACGTTGTCTCGAAGAGCGCCAAATAGCGTTGAAGCGTAGAGTGGGGAATTCCCGCACTCCGCGACACCTCGGCAACATTCAGCAGGCTGCCGGAGCGGGCGGCCAAGAGCGCCATGAGTCTGGGCGCGTCCGATAGAGCCTCGATATTGGACAAATCACGGATATCCCGCTGAAGGATGGTGGTCAGATAAGATGCAAACCAGTTGCGGCGGCGTGATCGCGTTCGTTGAATGACCTCTGGATAGCCGCCTTTGTATACCCGATCAACAAGCTGCTTCCGGCTGTCCGGGTTGGATGGAGAACGCCATTTTCCGCCTTTCATCAGGCGGTCAACGAAATTGTCGCATCGGCCCGCCTGTTCCCCTTGTGACAAGGGGCGTAGCGTGATGATTTCCATGCGTCCAGCCAACGACTCGGAGAGCTTGGGCAGCATCAGCACATTCGCGGAACCCGTGAGCAGAAAGCGTCCGGGCCGCCGATCATTATCGACACTCATCTTGATTGCCGGGAAAAGCTGCGGCACTTTCTGGATTTCGTCAATGACCGCCGTACCCTCCAGACTCGCTATAAAGCCTTGGGGATCATTGGTGGCGGCTGCCAGCATACCTGCGTCATCAAACGTGGCATAGGTTGCTTGCTCAATGCCAGCCGCAAACGCCCGGACCAGAGTGGTCTTTCCCGTTTGCCGTGCGCCATTGATCAACACCACTGGTGTATCGGCCATCGCCGCGTCAAGATTGGGTTGAATATTTCGTTGTATCATGGCGACAATGTACCCACGCCGTGGGTAATATGCAAGCCATAGTTTGTGCCTCTTTCGGTACTTCCGTAACACAGCGTCGCCCCGATACTTCAGCGGTAAACGCGTGTCTGCATATGTGAGTACTCAGCAAATGATCCGCATAGGGCAACGGGCGGCGGTCTCGGGAGATGCGCTGATAGGCCGTGCCTGTAAGCTGGCCGTGGTTGGGCACTGACCGAAGTGCGGGGCTCGGCTGTGAAC
>JAOZSS010000029.1 GCA_029939545.1 Kiritimatiellia bacterium
TATGGCCGGGGAGCACAGAAACGGATGCACGATCGGCTGGCCGAGGTCGCCGCGTGGAGTGAGACCTCATCGTTGACCGAGTGGATAGAGGGCAACAGCTCCCTGGGCATCATCGCATCCGGCGTAGCCGTGTCCCACGCGCGCGAAGCGGCGCCTGATGCCGCACTGCTCAAACTTGGTATGACCTATCCACTTCCCGTCAAGCGTGTGCGCGCTTTTGCCGAGAGCGTCGATCGCTGCGTGGTCATAGAGGAGGGTGACGCTTTTCTTGCCGAAATGTGTCTAGCCGCCGGTGCTGCAGTCGGCAGCAAGGCGGGTGACTTCCGGTTCGGCGAGCTCAGCGTTGATCGTGTGCGGATGATTCTGGAGGGGGCTCTGCGAGAGAAGCCTTCTGCGTTCGAAGCCGCGACGCCTCAGTTGTGCCCGGGCTGCACCTATCGCATGGTCTTTGAGGTGTTGCGAGAGACGGACTGTATCGTGGCCGGGGATATCGGCTGCTATACGCTTGGTGCCTTGCCTCCGTACAGCACCATCGACACAGCGGTTTGTATGGGTGCATCACTGGGTGTGGGTCTTGGATTGCGACATGCCTTGGCTGTGGATGAGTCGAAACGGGTCGTCAGTCTCATAGGGGACAGTACGTTCATACATGGGGGGTTGGCGGGCTTGGTTGAGATGGCTTACAACGCCCCGGAGACAGGGCATGTTGTGGTCATCCTGGACAACGGCGTGACGGCGATGACCGGCTTTCAGGAGCACCCGGGATCAGGCAGGCTACTTGACAGGTCCGATACCCGGAGATTCTCATTTGAGGCCTTTGCCGAGGCGGCAGGAATCGACAGGGTCGAGGTGTTTGAGGCACAGGGTCCGGCCGAGGGCTTTGCCGCGCTTCTTGCTGAGTGCCTGGAGAGCGAGCAGCTCTGCGTGATCATTGTCCGCGGTCCCTGCGTTTTGCACCGCGCGCATGCGCGCAGGGCTGGAGCTTCGGCCGCTCACTCCGAAGCGGCTTTGAACTCGGAAACGGGGGGAGCAGGTCAGTGAGTGGGGTGACGAGTATTGTGATCTCGGGTATGGGGGGGCAAGGCGTTCTGACCGCAAGTGATATTCTCGCGATGTCGGCGTTTCTGGCAGGTCATGATGTAAAGAAGTCTGAGGTAAAGGGGATGAGCCAGCGGGGAGGGAGCGTCATCAGCTGCGTTCGCTACGGAAAACGCATAGAGAGCCCTCTGGTGCCTCGAGCTGAGTCGGACTACTTCGTTTCGATTTGTGACGGAGGTGCGGTACCGGCAGGCCACTACCTCAAGGAGACGGGCGTCTTCCTGGATAACACCACCATAGCTCTCGGGTTGCTTCCCTCTCCGCGCACACTGAACCTCTCCATGCTGGGCATGTTAAGCACGCACCTTGATGTGCCATACGACCTTTGGATCGAGGCGATACGCGCGTCGCTGCGACCCAGGCATCACGGCATGAACGAGGCCGCCTTCGATATGGGGCGTCGGGCAGTTTGCTCGTAGCAGCAAGCGGGTGTGGGGCCAGGCTTGGCTCACGGGATGCATCCTGCCGGTCCCGGCTTACACCGAATGAAGTATGATGGAGAGCTTCCCTGCCGCTACGCCTGCCACAGAGACGACACTCTTGGCGTGACACGTGTTGTGGTCGCACTGAACCGCTAGCGACAGATGAACCTCGCTCTCCGGAAGTATGGGGCAAAGGAATCGGGCCTGCTTGATGTGCTCAATCTCAAGCGTCTGACCGGTCGCGAGTTCAGATGCCAAGCGCGTCATCTCGATCTGAAAGACTCCCGGCAGGATCGGGGTGCCGGGAAAGTGCCCCGCGAAAACGGATTCCGAAGCCGAGTAACTGAATGAAAATTCACCCCCCGAGTCGTCGTAGGCGCTGTGAACAAGCGATCGCTCAATGCAGTACCGCATTGGAGGAGGCTCCTTTCGAATCGGGGGGCGTCGCGACGGAGAGCGGACGAACATCAACGATGGTGATGTCGAGTTGGTATTGCTTTGCCTGCACCTTGAGACTGGATGGCATGGCGCGATTCCATCCTGAAAACTGGCGCGTTTGCTCCACAACGGCGTGGTAGGTGCGGCGCCCTTTCCTGTAGACCGATAGCGCCTCCCATGTCGCGCCGTTGTCCCCGAAGGTATAGCGGTGGACGTCGGGTGTGTCGGGCAGGGCGTGCTCGAGGATCAGGGTGCCGTCGGGTGTCCGGGCGGCCGCCAGTTGTGCGCTGTCCGGTGCGGCGCAGAGCAGCTGCATATCTCGCGCGATGTACCTTTTTACCCAGCGCTCTCTGAACTTCGGGTGGTGTTGCTTGACGTCGATCTTTCCGTCGGCATCGGCCACCAGGTCGGCCACCCGTCCCATCGGGCCCAACACGACCAGGCGCATCGCGCCTGTCGCCTGAATGGTTAGGTGGCCGTTGAAAACAAACTGACGCCGGGCAATCGTCAGGATGACCCGATGCTGCACGCGGGCGTTGCGCGGAAAGGCGGTGGTCAATGCCTGTTGCATCCGCGCGACGAGCTGTTGCGCTTCGACCCGATGTGACAGCGGCTGTGCCGTGCTGAGCTGCGGGCCGGTGGATCGACAGCCCCCGGCGCACAGCGCCAGTCCCAGCCCAACGCAACCTGCCGCGGTAATTCTACTTCGCATCGCGGATGACCTGTCGAACCTGTTCCAGTGCCACGGGGTGATCAACATCAAAACAGTCAGCAGGCATGTTGGCGTTGAGGTGCTGATTGACGAAGCGAATGATGGTCATGTCGCCACTGGGCTCGCGCAGCACTATCTGTTGGGCCGTGCTGAGATCCTTGGCGAAGTGCAGCTCAATCGCGCTGATGAAGTCACGCACACCGCTGTCGCGCGGCACCATCGTTAGCACGACGTTGCTCCCCTTGCTTACTGTTATCTCGTAGTCTTTGCGCTGCTCGGCCAGGCGTCCGCTCCACGTCAGGGTCAGGCTTTCCATGATCTTGGCGATGGCGGCCGCGTACCCGATGCGTAGCTTGTTCCACGCCCCGTTTACCCATTCGAACTGGGCGACGTCCTTGCCGTTGGCGATGAGGATCGAGCGATAGGGCTGGGTGGTTTCCCATCGCACCGTATCCGGTTTTCTGAAAACGATCATCCCTTTCGATATCAGCGGATCAGCAAGAAACGCCATGCGGCGCTCCTGCTCAAACTCGCTGCATACCGTGGTGACGCTGCCAAGGGATGCGGCCAATCGGGCCAGAAATGGGTCCGCGTCATTGCCCGGCGCCGTGCTGGCCGGCTTGGCCTGTAGCGGGAAACCCGACAGCAGGAGCAGTGTTAGGAGCAGGAACTGTTTCATGCGTGGGCCTCCATATGGCGTACACACGTCATGGCGCGCGTGCCGTCGTCTGAGAGTGTGTATAAAAGCACCAGTCGGCAGGCACCGTCCGTCGCGAGCAGCGCCTTCGGGGAAACGTGTCCTGATACGACCCCGACGGCCATGGCCATTCCGAATGCCGATGCGGAATGGTAGTCGCCGCAGAGGTGTTTGTAGGTGCCATGGCGGATGTTGGCTGCGCCGGACCGTCGCCCAAGCGCCTGGACGACGGCCACGTACCTGGCGTCAAGCACCGGTTCTCCGTTGGCCCCTGAGATGATCATGTCGATGTCGGACAGGGCGATGTTGTGGGCCGCCAGCCGGGACTCGATCCATGTCGCTTCGTTCTTGGAATCGATCTGTCCGGCGGCGTCCATGGCAAATCGGCCGCAGGCGACCGCGCAAATTTCAGCCAGGGCGGCGGTATCACCTCCGGTCGCATCGATACAGAAAACGACGGCGCCTTCACCGGGAATGGCGCGTTGCGGTGCCGCCAGGTTATTCGAGAGGGGCTTCAGCAGCAGGGAGTCTTCGCTCCACCAGCCCCAGCGCGATCCGGCGCTGAGCAGGTAAGGCGTGATCTCGTCGGCACCGCCGACGAAGGCGACGTCCGAGCGGTTGGTTTTGATCTCCTGGACGGCATGCCACAGGGCTGACTCAAATGAGATGTCGCGGTGGGTGGCGGTGGAATTCAGACCCCGCGCCGTGACTTCGATGGCTACCTGCGATGCGAGCGCGTTGTGCACGGCGTTGGTGAATTTCTGAGGGGAGGGGACGCCAGCCTCGTCTTCGATGATTGGCTCCACGAATTTGGCCGTGGCCTCGGTGCATCCCAGGCCCGTTCCCATGGCCACACAAATCCGCTCGTCGGCGATCTTCGCCAGCGCGGATTCGGGGCAACTCCGCTTCGCGGCCACCACGGCCATCTGCTGGACCCGCTCGAGGCGGCGCCGTCGGCCTGCCTTGAGTTCTGCCTTGGCACCGAAGTCCTCCGGGCAGCTATAGACGCGGACACGGGCTGGGGGTAGGGGGGCTGTGATCTCGCGCAGGTTGGAATCGGCCCCCTGGGGTGTGCACCGTGCGAACACGGTCTTCAGGTCGTGGCCCAGCGCGGCGACGATGCCAATCCCTGTTACGCGCAACACGCGCGCGGTTGACGTGGCGGACGGCACGGGAGCGTCATCGCGCGGGGCGCCTGAGCTGGGACGTGAGAATACGAGCGAGACATTGTTGCCTCCGAAGCCGAACGCGTTGCTCAGAACGTGGTTCTGCGGTGTCGTCCCGGCGCGCTGAACGGGCACCAGCCCTATCGCGGGGTCGGGCGTGGTGAAGCCGGCGCTGGGAGGCGGCCCCCCGTGGGCAAGCGATTTGATCGCCAGCACCGCGTCGATCGCGCCGCTGGCACCGAGCGTGTGCCCGATTAGCCCCTTGGTCGATAGCAGGGGCGGGACCGTATCGCCGAACAGGCTTTGGATGGCCTTGGCTTCGGCCAGGTCGTTGCCGGGTGTCCCGGTGCCGTGCGCGTTGATGTGGTTGATCGCCTGTGGCTCTAGCCCGGCACAGTGCAGCGCCCCCGACATAGCCTGACAGGCTCCGCGCCCTTCGGGCTCAGGGGCGGTGGCATGGAATGCATCGCAGCTATAGCCCCAGCCCGAGAGACGGGCCTGCACAGGCGCACCGCGCGCGGCTGCCGAGGCCTCACTCTCAATGATCAGCGCCCCGGCCCCCTCTCCCAGGCTAATGCCTGCCCTGTTGGCATCAAAGGGCCGACACCCGTCGGGGTCGAGAAGCATCAGGGATCCGAAGCCATTGACCGTGAGTTTGCAGAGCGAGTCGCTGCCGCCCGCCACCATGATGTCGGCGTCGCCGCTTTCGATCATCCGGGCGGCCATGGCGATAGCCATGGCCCCGCCTGAGCAGGCGGTCGAGATGGATGTGGTGGGTCCGAAACATTGGAACTCCCGCGCACACAGGTCTGTGACCGATGCGCATTCATGGTGGCGGAGCAGGCCGTACCGGGCACGGTGGTGGTGCAGGAGCTTTACGAGGAACTGTTCGGTTTTCAGAACGCCTCCAACCGTGGAGGCCATCACGACGCCCACACGCGGGCCGAGATTCCCGATGCGCGCTTCCAGTCCGGCTTCGATCAGGGCCTGCCGGGCCGCGAACCAGGCCAGCTTGTCGGTGCGTGATCCGCGCAGGTGGCCGGCGAGGCGATCGACGTCATCCTTGATCTCTCCAACCGGGGCGCTGCCGTGGCGGGGGGAGCGCAAGAGGGTCAGGGGGCCGAGTCCGGGGGTGCCCTGAACCAGGGCGGTCCAGACCGCATCACTGTTGTTGCCGACGGAACAGATAAGCCCTGTTCCCGTTACAACAGGAGCGCGTCCGCTCATGAATCGCTGTTTCCTGCGACAAAGGTGGCCAGGGCGCGAACGGAGGCGAAGGCTTTCTTCGTTACTTCGATGTCTTCGACCACGATGCCGTACTGCTTTTCAAGCATGACGACCAGTTCGAGGGCGTCGATGGAGTCCAGTCCGAGACCGTCGTCAAAAAGGGGCTCGTCGGCATCAATGTCGCCAGGAGCAACGTCCTCAAGATTGAGTGCTGCTATGATTTTGACTTTGAGATCATCAATCAGTTCATCCACGGACATGTTCATTCCCTTTCACAAAGCTCTTGGCATACCCGGCGAATTCCCGCAGCGGCCATGTGTGGGGAAACGGCCCTGCCTGTGCCGTCATCCATGGCTTTTCCAGTCAGATATAAACCGTTGACATACCAGCAGAAGTCACTGTCCTTATCAAGCGCAGAGTTCAGAATATCCTCCGTCGCTGGATTCCTGGCTTCGCACGCCAGGCAGATCATGGCCTCGGCCTCGCCCATGGCAATCCGCTCGGCAGCTTCCGCGATGATGCTGCGGCCGATGTCCGCGCCTGACATGAGGCAGAGGGAGGGCCCGCGCAGGCCGTGTCGAATGCAGACTTCGCCGATCACGCCGCTGGGCAGGGTATAGATGAACGTGCTGGGACTGAGGTCACCGAGGAACTGGATATCCGTCGCGATGGACCCCGTGGGCGTGACCATGCAGATGCCCACCTCGGTGCGCTGAGCATCGGTCATATCCGCAAACCCGGCCGCCAACAGTTCAACCGCCATCAATCCCAGTCGGCTCAGCGCATCTTTGCTCCCCAGGCGGGCGCATGGCGAGGGGAAGAGGGACGACCAGGAGATAGACATCGGGTCGGTGCATACGTGGCTTCCATCCTCGTTGGTCGGCCACGCCTGGTGTCCAATATGGCTGCTGCCGTATCCCTCCGGTGTCAGGTAGCTGGCTGCTTTGATGGTGACCTCATTCATCACAGCCACCCATATCCAGAACCAACGCACTGTTGGTGCCCCCGAAGCCCGAGTTGGTTTTCAGTACCCAGCGGTAAGCTGTATCGTGTCGCGCCTCACGCAGTATGTGAGCCGGCGCATCTGGATCCGCGTCAGTGAACCCGGGTGTCCCGGGCATGACATGGGCCCTGGTGGCCAGGATGCAGAGCGCGCACTCAATGACCCCTGCCGCCCCCAGCGTGTGGCCGATCATACCTTTGCATGAACTGACGGGAGGCATCCCGTCGCCAAACACGGTTTGCAGGGCGAGGGCTTCCATGCGGTCGTTGTATACGGTGCCGGTGCCGTGTGCGTTGATGGCGTCCATCGCGCCTGGCTCAACACCCGACAGGCGGAGGGCGCGTTGAATGGCAAGGGCCAGGCCGGAGCCGTCACGTGAGGGACCTGTCAGGTGGTTGGCGTCGTTGCTGACGCCCCATCCCCGGATCCGCGCCAGCGGGGTGGCGGCCCTGTCGGACCGGCACAACACAATCGCGCCGGCCCCTTCGCCCAAACTCAAGCCCTGCCGCGCTTTATCGAACGGGCGACTGCCGAGAGGATCGAGTGACCGTAACGTGCTGAAACCTGCCACGACGAAGTGTGAGAGTACATCGACGCCCACCACCAGCACGACGTCAGCCGCGCCGGAGAGGATCATCCGTGCGCCTTGCTGGACCGCCAGCAATCCGGATATGCAGGCGACCGAGACACACTGGATCGGACCACACGCGCCCTGTTCAACTGCCAGATCTGAGGCCAGACGCGCCGACAGGATATGCCCGCCGGGTATGGAGGGTGCGTTTTCTCGCCGCACACACGAGGTGAGTTCCTCAATGTCGGCCTTGGTCGTGGATAGCACGAGGCCCACTCGGTCGGGATCGGCGGATGCCAACGGCGCTTGTGCCTGTTGCATCGCCTCAGTCGCCGCTCGGCTAGCCAGTCGATACACCCGCGCGTGTGCACGGTTCGGCTGCGCCTGTACCACCGCCTCCCACGCGTCGGCTGGTACGGTGCCCACCCGGTTGGTCATGTAGGGGCCGTCGGCGAAGCGCTCGCACTCGCTGAGGGCGATGCGGTTTGTTCTTACGGCATGCAGCAAGGCCGCACTGCCGTCACCGGCGGCCGACACCACGCCCAAGCCGACAACGGCCACGGGTTCTACAGGGACGGGTCTATCCATAGGTCCTTCCATGCGTCGAGGCACTCGCGTACGACGGTGGGCCACGTGAGCATCAGTTCGCCCTGTAGTGAGGAGAATACCTGCACGCTGCCGCCGGTTGCGAGCAGCGCTCGGGTCGCTTCGCGCCGGATCTCATACCCAAACTCAATGCGTGCACCGTCCGATTCGTAGAGGCGTGCCTCGACCTCCAGTTCGTCGTTGGCCAGTGCCGGCGACAAGTAATCGATCCAGATCTTGACGACGGGTGCGCCGATCTTATTTTTTGCGAATATGGGGTAGTCGATTCCGTAGCGGCGTCCAAAGGCGCGCCGTGCATCTTCGAAGTAGGTCACGTAGTGGCCGTGCCACACAATGTGCATGGAATCCACTTCGTGAAACCGCACACGGATAGGGGTTGTCTCCGTGAGGTACCTCCGTCGATCCTCACTGAACGCATCGCGTCGGTGTCGGGTTTCGCCCACCATTCCTTCGCCTCCTTATTCTTTCAGTGTGAGTGATCCTGATGCCACCGGCTCGCCGGCAGCGGAAACGCGTCCGTCGATGAGCAGCATGGAACCCAGCCGCTTCTGGACCTGCACCGTGATATCAAGATGTTCACCGGCATCCGGCCGCCGGTAAACCGCAAAACGGGTGACGCTGCACAACATGCCCGGCGTTTCCCTATCGGCCGCCGGAGTATCCGTCCGGTGCCGCATCCCCTCCATGGCCGCTGCCGTCTGCGCGATGCATTCCACGAGCGCGGCTTCGAGCACCTGTCCGTGGGATACGGCCATGTGGGTATCGTCAAACATCACGGACGCCGTAGCGCCCTCGTTCGTCAACGATTCGAGGAGGTCGATCATCAGCATGGGTGGACGATGCGGGATCAGAGCGGCCGCGTCAAGCGGGGGGCTTTTAATCGGCTCGGTTGTCACGACTCGGTCCCCTGTGCTTCACCGTCGGTTTGTGCCCAGAATGGATAGAAGTTGTACCATTGAAACGGGTAGTCACTAAGCACCAATTCGAGGCGCTGCGCAAAGTCGGCGGCGCAGGCGGCGATCTCGTGGTTGCGTTGCTTGCGGGATCCATTCCCGACCGTGCGCGGAGGCGAGCAGAAGAATCGGTAGCGGTCTACGCCCTCGCGCATGGCGAAGATCTGAATCACGGGTGACCCGGTTACCGCCGCCATCAGGTAGGGGCCCACCGGGAAGTCGGCCGGCGCACCCAGAAAGGGTGTGCGAACACTGGCGGCACCCTCAATACTGCGGTCCCCGTTGAATGCGACAATCTCACCGGCGCGCAGCGCATTCATGATGGTAATGCTGGATGTCAGATCGGGGCTCGATGCCAGCACGCGAAAGGCCTGGTTGCGAAACGTCCGTTCGAACAGGGCCTGGATGCGCTTGACCTCGTTGCTCAAGACGACCAGGTTGACGCGGGCATCCAGGCGACCCAGCAGATGGCCGCCCGCCGCCCAGTTGCCGATGTGGGCTCCGACCAGGATGACGCCTTTCTTGCGCGACAAAGCCTCCACGATGGTATCCTCTTGCTCGTAGGTACAGGTGAAGTCGTTGCGCCCCATAAACATGGCGTAACGATCAAGCAGGGTCATACCTAACGAGAAAAAGTGGCGGTAAATCAGGATGGGCCATCTCCAGGGCGGCTGCGGTCCCTTCAGTCGACGCAGGTAACCGTAGGAGCTCCGTACGCTCTGCGGGCTGGCGATGAGATAGTAGGCTGCCACGGGCACCAGCAGGGCGTAAGCGGAGCGAATACCGAAGGCCTTGATGAGGTGCAGGAAGATCCAGTTGCCCAGGATGCCCCCACGCGTTTGGCCCGTCCACCTGGTGGAGCGATACGCGGCCGGGGCGGGCCCGGCGTCTTCGACCTGCTTCATTCGCCACGTCCTCCGAAGCGCCGCAACCGCGCGAGCGAGAAAGACGGGCGAGGTGAACAGGGCGCCGCAGGCCGGCGGGCGAGATGGGCCTCCTGCATTCGGCAGATCTCGTCCATCACCCGGTCGATGATCTTGCGCGACGTATCGCGGTCGTTGGAGGAGCACTCGTGGGCGGAGAAGTCAATCGGACAGGCAAAGTAGATGTCCAGGCGTTTGAAGAGGCGGGGCACTCTCTTGCCGATGGGCAGCACCGCCCCCATTCCCGCTATGTATACCGGAACCACCACCGGCTGTGTGTCCAGGATGAGTCGTCCCACGCCCGGGCGGCCGCGGCCCACGCTGCCGTCCCGACTGCGCGTGCCCGCCGGGAACACGACCAGCGGATTGGTTGCAAGCACCGTGGCCATGAGCCGCATGGCGGTGGGGTCTTTGCGAGTATGGTTGACAGGGATGCAGCGCCACATGCGGGAGAACCACGCCAGTACCGGATGGCTGAAGAAGTTCTCGGCGGCGGCCGGGTGGTAGGCCAACATGCCGGGCCGCACCAATGCCCACGGGAAGCCGGCGAAGACTTCCACGAGGAAGCTATCGATCATGGTCGTGTGATTGGGGAGCAGGAGAACGGGTTTGCGGCGGGAGAAATTGAGCCATCCGTGCACATGTGTGCGGTTCAACAGACAGAAGAAGATGATGCATGCCAGCGCCGTGAAGGCCAAGACGACGTAGCTTATCGACCGTTCGACGCGGTTCAGAGGCTTGTAATAGCGGGGGTCCATACTGCTGTCTTCCTGGGTGGCCAGATCTCGATGCGATGCCACACCTGCGTAGTGAAGCGCATATTACGCTGCCTCTTTGCGCGAGTCAAGGGATCGGCGTTTCATGGGCCACTCGCAGTCGGCCGCAGGTGTCAGAAAGAGATTGCGATGTTCTGGCCGCACCGATACACTTCACCCCCTGTAATAGATGGGTCCGGTTCCGAGATGAGAGCGGTACGGCAGTTGTGTGCTGCGTCTGGACCGCATGAGCAGAGCCCTTTTCGTGGGCACGTAAAACATGACAGACACGGTTGAGAGCACAATTGAAAGAAGGGCTGCGATCATCGCAACCTTCAAGGAAGAACTGATTCAGCGTCTGAATCTTCCCTATACAGCGGAGGACCTGCATGAGGATATCTCGCTGCTGGGTGCCGGGCTGGGCTTGGATTCGTTGGATGCCCTGGAGATTGTTCTCTGCGCTGAGAACTGCTTCGGGATCAAGATTCCCGATGAAAGCATAGAGGTGCTGCGTTCGATTAATACGATCGTCGACTATATCATCCAGGAACAGGATAGAAGGGAGTCGGCCGCGTGAGGACGTCGTATCTGAAACCCATCTTAGAGAAGGCTGGGGCCGTTTTTGAGGAGCGCTGTGGGACCGAAGTGGTCAGCCATTTTTCCGACATAGCTACTGAGAACAGTACGGTCAGAAACGTGGTCGGCCTAACCGATTTTTCGTTCCTTCAGATGTACCGCATGCCGGAAGAAACCGCTATTGAATTTTTGGATGGCGTACTGGCCGGCAACGTGGCCAGTACCCGCTTTGGCCGAATCACCCATACGTTCCTGGCCGATGACGACGGCAACATCCTGTCTGACTGTTACGTCGCCAACAACGATGAAGAGTTCCTGTTGCTGTGCGAGAGCGTGATCGACACCGATGAAGTCGACCGGATTCTGGATGCATGTGGCGCACAGGATGCCGGGGTCGAACGGCTGCATGACAGCCATGTCCTGCTGGGTCTGGACGGCTTTGATGCGTGGAAGGTCGTGCGCGATGCGTTTGGGTCTGATGTCCTGGGGCTGCCCTATCTCTCGGTTGAAATCTATCCGTTTGAAGGTGAAGACATCCTGCTCATGCGTGCCGGCAAGACCTCCGAGTTCGGTTACCTTGTGATGGCTCCCACCCGCGTCGCAGCGGAGCTTTATACGAAACTCCAAGAGGCAGTGAAAGTCCTTGGGGGCGGCCCCTGTGGTGTGGCGGTACACGATGGCCTGCGTTTGGAAGGGCGGTTCTTCAACATCTTTAAGGAAGGCGTTGCGGTCCGGGATCCCCTGGTGCTGGGACTGCAGTGGATGATCGATTTCGACAAAGAGTCCTTCCACGGCGGAGCGGCCATTGCCACGCGGCGGGCCGAGGGCGTCAAGCAGAAGATCGTGGGTGTGGCCGCCGCGGCGGACTGTGAGTCGCTGGTGCCGGGCGCCATGATATACCATGCGGGGCAGCCGGTGGCGGAAGTTGTAGCCAGCTGCCATTCCTACGTGCTCGATCAGAAGCTGGCGCTTGCCGTGTTCCCTTTCGAGTTGGCCTACTCGGGTGTACCCTTTACGCTTGGCGCTGCCGAGGGGCCGTCCGTCAGGACCATTTCAATGCCCCCGATACTCCCTAAGAGCCTGACGCTCAGGCTCGACGAGGTGTAATCGTGAGTGCCTCGCGACCTACGGGCCCCAGTCTGGTATAAGTGCCATGAATCCAATGCGGTCACGAGTGATAAAGCGCAAACTCGAGATTCGGCCCCGGTTTCCCCAGGCCGACATGATGGGTGTAATCCACAACGTCGAGTACTTTCACTGGTTCGAAGAGGGACGACTTCAGATCATGCTGGAGGTTCTTCCCATGGATGAGGCCGTGGCGTTGGGGATTGCCATGCCGGTTGTGGAGAATCACTGCAACTACAAAGTGCCGGCCCGCTTTGGCGATAGGCTGACTCTTTACACAACCCACCGGGTTTCGCCTGCTTACGAGGGGCGCCTTCGGTTTGAGCACATGCTGGTGCGCGATGGGACTCGGGTTGAGATTGCCTGCGGCTACTCGGTAACAACGATCGTGGATATGTCGACCATGCGGCTCATCAAGGAATGGAAGGGCGAGCTCTGGGATCGCTACCAGGCACTCCAATAGTCGTTGAACACGCGACAGCGTCTTTGCTGCGCATTCTGAAGACACAGACTGGTGGAGAAGGGATCAAGCAATGGCAGATGAGTTCAAAGACAAGGTCGTACTGGTGACCGGTGGGTCGCGCGGCATTGGCGAGGCTGTGGTGTCGCAGTTTGCGGGCCAGGGTGCCCGGGTCTATTTCACCTATCACAGTCGCGCGGAAGATGCGCAACGTGTGGCGGAAGCTTGCGGGTCCACCGCCATTCAATGTGACCAGCGTGATGAAGAGACCATCACCGCCACCGTGGAACGGATCTGCAAGGAGGCGGAGCAGATTGACATTCTTGTGAACAACGCGGGGACGACTTCTGACCAGTTTGCCATGTTGATGCCGAGCGCCGATTGGATGAAGGTTATGGACACCAATATCAACGGTGCCTTCCGTTGGTCCAAAGCCGCCATGCGCAGCATGCTGATGTCCCGGCAGGGCACGATCATCAACGTGGCCTCCGTATCCGGCTTGGTGGGTGTTGGGGGGCAGACCAATTACTCCGCCTCGAAGGGTGCCATCATGGCGTTTTCGCGCTCGTTGGCTGCCGAGATCGGGCCGAAGGGGGTTCGGGTCAACACGGTGGTTCCGGGCTTCATTGAGACCGATATGACGGCCCGGGTGCCGCGTGAGGTCAAGCGTAAGAATCTGGACAAGATCACGGTTAAGCGCTTTGGCAAGCCGGGAGAGGTGGCCGCTGTGGTGCTGTTTCTTGCGTCCGATGCCGCTTCGTATATCATGGGGCAGACCATTGTGGTTGATGGGGGCCTCACGGCCACCGGGGGGTAGGACGCGCACATGCCTAAGATCGCCTTTATGTTTCCGGGCCAGGGATCCCAGCAAGTGGGCATGGGGCGCGACCTGTTTCGCGACGATGCGTATTTCGGTGGACTGATCGAGTTGGGAGCTGATCTGACGCATGAAGATCTCAAGACGCTGTGCCTGCGTGGCCCGGAGAAACGGCTGCGACGTTCATTCTTCCTGCAGCCGCTTATGGTCGCCGTCTCGCTGGGCTATCGAAACTGTCTGGCGGAGGCGGGCGTCGAAGCCGATGTTGTCCTCGGTCATTCTCTGGGTGAGATCTCCGCGCTCGCGGCCGCGGGTGTGGTCTCGGACGAGGATGCAATCAGGGTTGCTGTGAAGCGCGGCGAACTGATGGACCATGCGGCCTCCGTTTGCGAGGGTAGCATGCTGGCGGTGATCTCCGTTGGGGTGGATGCGGTCAACGCGCTGATCACGGAGCTCGATGCGCCTGGGCGCATCACGCTGGCCAACGACAATGCCCCCGAGCAGGTCGTCGTTTCCGGCGAAACAGAGCTACTCAAGACATTCGCCGGACTGGTGGCGTCGCGCAAACTGGGCAAGTGCCGGCCATTGTCGGTCTCCGGCCCGTGGCACGGTCCGCAGATGATTCCGGCGCGGGAGGCCTTTGAGGCATGGATCGCAGACGCCGCTTTCGAAGTGCCGGCGTTGCCCCTGGTCCTCAACGCAACCGGCAAGGTTGAACGTGAGCCCGTGACGATCAAGGCGCTGATCTCGCTTCAACTGGCCTCGCCTGTGCTGTGGCGTGACTGCATGGATACAGTGCGGAACATGGGGGTTGATACGCTCCTGGAGGTCGGTCCGGGCCGTGTGCTGTCGGGGTTAGCCCGGGCGAATCACTTTGGCGGGGGCACGCGCGTGTTCAATATCAATAACCTACGCGGTCTAGCACATTACCGGGAAGAAGCGGGCCAGGCGGCTGAAGAGTAGCCGATTGCCTTCAAGTTTCACCGAGCCCTCTCGCAGCGCCTGGCGTGGATCGATCTCTCTGGTGGCGATACCCGTCCAGACCTCCGCATCACAGGAAATCCGTAGATCCGGCTTTTCCGTGCGTTGCTCCACCAGGCTGGCGGTCCCGTGGTCGATGGCGATACAGAAATACAAGTCCTTGTCGGCAAAGTCGAGTTGCAGTGTCACGTCAGTTTGCGAGGTGGATAGAGGGTCCACTGACGAGACCATTTGCCGAAGAATGATCCGTGCATCCTTGGAGACCTCAGCCACCACTGCTGCAGTATCCATGGCCGAGCGGCCCATCTTGTGCGCCGTGTCCCAGTAGAGATCGGAATTGTGCTTGAAACAGGTCTGTTCCGATTCCATACACGCGGCGGCTTCCTGCAGAACTCGCTCCGAAACAGTGCCCGAGGTGGCCGCCTCCCGGCCCGCCTCAATGAAGGCCTGTCTGATCCGCTTGATCTGAGTCGGCTTGGCCCGATCAAAACCGGTCAGGTGTGATTCCGGGCGCACCAGGATGCCGCCGAGTTCCATGGCCATGCCGTCGGCAATCAGGCGACAGGTTTCAACAAACGGTTGAAAATTGGCCTTATCGCGAAGGGCCCCGATAACGAGGAAGATGAGCTTCTTGTTACGCCACTGCTCGGGGAAACGCGTCTGGTTTCGAAAGAGTCCGTTCGGCATTTCGTCCAGGCCCGCCTGGGTCAGTGGTAGTGTGCGCTCAAAAAACGTCTGCAGTCGGCTGCTCATCGAGTAGTAGTAGAGTGGGGTGGCGCACACCACCACGTCGGCCGCAATGAACTCCTGCAGCAGGTCGTTCATATCGTCCTGGTGGATGCACTGCCCGGGTTCAGCGATCCAGCAGTGATAGCAGCCCTCGCACGGCGTGATGTGCTTCGTGGTGAGGTCAACGTCGCAGATGTCCGCTTCGGCAGAGCGGGCACCTTCCAGAAACAGGTCCGTGAATGCCTGCACATATCCAGTTTTGCGGGGGTTGCCCCGGACAACAAGTAGTCTCACGTGTCACTCTCCAGCATGGCCAATGTTAGTGTCCCCTGCGCAACCAGTTTACGGCCGACGGTCGCTTCCACCACAAAACGCCACAGGGCACCCGATGTTCCCTCAGCGCGCGCGGTCAAGCGCAGGGTGTCGCCGGGAACAGATGGGGCAGGGTACTTCATAGTGGCGGCTCCCAGAAAGAAGATATCACCGCCCACTTCTGTGTCGGTCGCTTTGCTGCTCAGCCCGATCAGTAATCCACTGACCTGGGCCAGGGCATCTGTGATCAAGACGCCGGGCATAATGGCGCGCTGCGGGAAGTGACCCGCAAAGTGGGGCTCTTCCGGGCGGAGCTCCCGCTCGGCGACGATCGACTTGAACGGGACCAGCTTGAGGACCCGATCTACGAATAGGAAGGGAGGACGGTGTGGCAGGATGGCGCAGATGTCATCCAAGTCATACAGAGGGGGTTTCGAGGTTATGGCTTATTCCTTTCGCTGGGGTACTGTGCTTTCCTGTCCGGTGGTTTCACTCTGAAGCAACTTCAACTCTCCGATCATGCCGCGGTAGACCCTGTCACTGAGGACGGCGGGCGTCTCGTGCGGGTTCGGAATCACGGGGGGAAGGAAGTGAATGCGGTAACCGATGCGCCGACGAGGGTAGAAAGTGTCCAGGCGCTTGGCCATGAACACGTTCTTCGCGTATATGATGACCGGCACAATCGGCACCCTCCGGTCGCATGCCACTTTGAAGGCAATGCTGCCGAATGGCAACAGGCGCCGCCCTGCTGCGCGCGAGCCCTCAGGGAATACGAGTAAATTGGTTCCGGAGTCCAGAATTTTCCCGCACTTCTGGAGCGCGAGGGCCATGCTGGCTGGTGAAGACTGATCCACGCTGATGAATCCTGAATGCCGCACCAGGTGGGCCAGCATGGGGAAGCGGGCGTGCTTGGCTTTGATCAGTACCGACGTCCTTTTCAGGAACCCGATCAACAGGAGGGCATCCAGCCTGCCTCGATGGTTCGAGACGCAGACGAATGGCTGGTCCGTGGGACAATGCGCCATTCCTTCGATCTCATCGATGTGGCAGACGTCCAGCACCTTCAGAAATCCCTGTGTCAGAAAGCGGGCGTATCCATGGGCGGCCAGCAGAAACAGCCTCTGTTTGAGCTCAGCAAACGGTGCGAGCAGGATGACCAGCGGCAGCGACAGAACCAGGAAGAGAATAGTGGTGAGGTAGTAGCCCAGGTAGCCGATCGTGTAGGCGAGAATGACCACCCAAAACGGGCGATCAACATGGCTGTCGACTGGTTTGCGCACAACGAATTCCCTCAACGGCCTCGTACGAAATCGGTTAGCCCCTCGAGCAGGACGCTATGTATTCGGGTTTACCGGTACCCGGTCTCCGCGGGGTTACTGGTGATCGTTAGCACATACCAGGTCCGCCCATAGGCACCCTTACGGTTGAACGAGATTTCCCCCATGCCTTTATAGCGAGCAATCAGGCGGGCGCCGTCTCCGCCGTAGTAGAAGGGTGAGAAACTCTTGCCCGTGATATGTGAACCCGTGGATGTGGGCACCCCAAGAATGGCGTAAACTTCCTGCTGGGTCATCCCCTCGCGGATTTTGGAAAAGTCTCCCGTCGGAGTTGTCGCTGCGCCAGGGGGGGGGCTGTCGACGACGACCGGGTCTCCAAACGGTGCCGGAGCTTGCGCCCCCACCTGCTCGCGCAGGGATCCGATGTTCAAGTCGCCGCGCTGGTAAGGTGCGACGCGGGGATTTGCGCGCAGGGCGCGGCGGCTCTGCGTTGCGTATTTTCTGAGCTTCGGGTTGACCCGAGGGGTGGCCACAATTGTGTCGAGGACGTTGCGATAGCGTGGATTTCCGGAGGCCGCGAGGGCCTTGCATGCCCATGCACATGCATCAATATGAGAGGGGGTGGAAGGGGTGGGGAGCTGGCGCAGCAGTGCTTCAGCCAGGAGATCCAGTACGAGCTGGTGCGATTCGCGGCTCCGCTGCATCGCCTGCGATGCCGCGCGCAGTCCTGCCGCATCGCCACACAGGATCTGGTTCACGTACTGCCTCCGCAGCGGCGACAAGCTGTCAAGGGGGCTTGCCGCCTCGGCGTCAGCCGGAGTGATCACACGTGGGGCCGACGGGTCCGAGATGTCCAGCCGCGGGGCTCCCGGTCGACCCGTTGCAACCTGTGGTACATCACCGCAACCCACCGCCAGCATGGCCTGTCGTGCAAAGCTGCGCAACTTCGGGTTGACCCCTGGTGTATCAACGGTGCTGAGCGCATCGTAGTAACGCGGATTGCCTGACTTGCCTAGCACCCGACAGGCCCACGCATAAGCATCCACACTCGTGCTGCCGCGCACACGCCGACAGTTCTGCACGAGCCGCGCGGCGAGCGGGTCGAGTACTTGCGTGTCTTGCTCGCCCGCTTTGTGGATCTTCTGGCAGACTTTGCGCAGCTGTCGAACGTCCCCCGAGGCGATGACCTCAAGATAACTCTGCTGCTCGTCCAGTGCGTAGCAAGTGACCGTGGCTGCCAAAAACAGGCACATACCAACGCGACGTGACATTTGATTGATCATGTCTTTCATGCTGTCAGTTATGTACAAACCACGGCGTATTGTCAAATTCTCTCATCCAGCAGATATCGACCT
>JAOZSS010000004.1:0-25571 GCA_029939545.1 Kiritimatiellia bacterium
TGGTGAGCGCAATCTTCATGGTTTAAAGGGGTAATCTGAAAACTCGCGTGACCGTCACGAATACCGGATGCTCACAGAAGCACGCAAAGCACCTGCGGATGGCAGGTAACTAAGAGTAAATCACAGGATCACGGTGCCCGTCAATAGTTATCCCCGCCCAGAATCATTGTTTTATGGGGCAGCAGGTTTCGGGTTCTAGCCGAACAGATCAGGCTCACGCAGACCTCTCGCGAACTGGTCGAATCCCAGCCGCTCATAGAGACCGAGCAGGGAAGAAATGTCCGGGCTTCTAATAGTCAACGACTCCAAGTCTTCGACACAAGGGATGTCGAGGTTAAGTCGAACCATCTTCACATTACGTTCTACCCGCTCCCAGTGCTCCGCCAGGGAGCGTCCAACTTTCCTGCCCGCGAGATCATCGAGATGCTCACGGATCCCATCAAGCGAACCATAGGTCTGCAGCAGCGACGTAGCGGTCTTCTTGCCTACACCGGGCACGCCGGCGATGTTGTCGGCACTGTCACCCATCATCGCCAGCCAAGGCACAACCTGGTCCGGCCGCACACCGAGCTTCTCCCGCACCCCGTCCGGATCCAGCGCCGGGCCTTTGCCGGACATCGGCACCACCTTGATGACCTCGTCAACGGCCTGCAGCAGATCCTTGTCGCTTGTCGCAATCAGTACCGTATCCACCTGTTCCCGAGAGCGCACGGCTATGGCGGCCAGCACGTCGTCGGCCTCTTCCCCCTCCACGCAGAGGCGGGTGATGCCCACTCCCGTCAGGTACGCGTCTATCAAGGGGAGCTGAGCGGACAACTCATCCGGCATGCTTTTGCGATTGGCCTTGTACTCAGAGACGAGCTCCATGCGCTCGTCGGGCAGTCCCCCATCGAACACAACGGCCCAGTGCGATGCCTCCCAGTGGTCACGGAGATGTTCGAGCATGCGAATGCAGCCGAATACCGCGTTGGTGGGTTCTCCCGCGCGATTCGACATCTGGGGGATGGCGTAGTAAGCGCGGTACACCATACCGTAGCCATCCACCAATAGTAGTCTGCGGGATCCAGACATATGAACACATAGTCCTTGGAGGCGGCCCGTCCTCAGGCCGTAGCAAGCGGGGTGCGGCCACCCCCCGCCTCCAACAACCCGTTTATAGCTCTCAGTGCTACTCGGTTACCGCATCGACCATACCCTCGGGAAGCGGGACATCTTCCTGCTTGCTGATCGGAAGTCCGTTCGGATCAACCAATCGAGCCGTCACGAAGATCAGCAGGTTACGCTTCTCGCTATGCTCGTACGAGCTGCGGAAGAGGCGGCCGAGCAGCGGGATGTCGCCCAGGAACGGAACGCGATCGCTCACATCCGTGCGCAGCTCCGTGATCATACCGCCCATAACCACCGTTGCCCCGTTGTAGATCGAGATACTGGTATTGACCGAGCGTGTGTGAAAAAACGGCTGCTCTATCGGGAGATGAGAGAGTGTGCCATCAGCAGAGACCACGTCATAGCCGTAGTCCTTCCAAGTCGGTTCTGACACAACTTCAGGCGTCATGTTCAAGTTAATCATCTGACCTTCCGTGCTTACCTCAGGAAGAACGGAGAGGATCACACCCACTTCGCGAGTCTCAAAAGTGCTCGGCTCAACAACGGGAGAACTGGAAGTAGCACTCCCTGAACTTCCGGCGGCCGATGTACCACTCTTCACTTCAAATTCAGTAGGGTAAATATACTCGGTCACCACCTTGATCGTGGCTTCGTTACCGGACTTTGTCGTTACCTTCGGTGCTGACAGCAAGTCGGCGTGGCCGCGCTGCTGCAGCATGTGCAGAACCATGGAGAGTTCCGGGTTCGTCAGCACGCTCCCAATCCTCAGGACACTGTCCGCCACCGTCACAGCGCTGTCTAGCGTGTTCGGGATGTAGCGGTTGCCGCCCGTTAGTGATCCGTTCGCGCCACTACCCGAAAGTTCGATACGTTGACGTGCCGACGCAGGCACGTTCTCCTGTCCCTCCCTCTGGGCGACCTGCCACGTATTGTCGAGGAGCCACTCGAATCCGAGCGAGTCCAGGTCGGTCTGCGTGACTTCAACGAAACGGGCCTCGATCTCAATCTGGCTCGGGACCACGTTCAGCACCTCGAGCACCTTCTCGAAAACGGCCAGGTTCTTCTCGGTGTTGGCCACCACGATCTTGCCGATCGTACGCACGTACTTAATGGAAGACTTGTCAGGCCACTGTACGCCCATGTCGCCAAAAAAGGCCTTCCAGTCCGCCCCACCGCCCTGCACGCCCGAACTCTCAAGCGCGATAAAGTCGCCGCCACCGCGGTCGTCGTTCCCACCCAACTCCGAGTCTACCAGGCTGATCTTCTCTTCAACCGCTGGTAGAACATCATACATGCGTACGACGATATCACCCACGGCCGCGTTAAACGGCACGATCATGACCACGCTGCCTTCGATGCGGTACTTGAGGTTGGCTACCTGGGTCACAATCTTCAGCGCTTCCAGGAGCGAAATGTAGCGCGCGGTGAAAGTGATCAGCGGCACTTGCCCCCCGTCGGCTGCATCGCCTTCATCCAGCATGCTGGCAAACGGATCATCCGGCTGCGCGGCAGCCGCAGTCGACTTGTTGCCCTGGCCAAGGCTCAGGATGATGTTCACACCCTTCTCTTCGTCAGGGATATCAGCCGGGTCAAAGTCTACGCTGGCCATCTGCAGGAAATCGACCACATCGTGGATGTTGGCCTGGCGGAAATCGATCTCGGGAATCTTGATCTCTTCCATCTTCAGACGGATGCGATCCCGAATGCCCTGCGTCCTCGGGTCGATAGGCGTGACATCCTCCGCCTCCTTGGCGACGGCCTCGGCCAGTCCGTAATCGCGCGGGTTCCATGCCTGGCGCACCTGTGTCATCATCTCGCGACGCGTGCTCTCCAACTCCATTGAAGCGCGGTCATAGCGTTTCTGGGCCACCTTCTGGATCATCCGAATGGCCTCGGTGTTCTGGGGATCGAGGGTGCGTTGCAGAACGGCCTCGAACTTCCCCTGGGCGCGGTCGTACTCGCCGTTAACCAAGTGCTGGCGACCGGTTCTGAGCAGATCGGCGATTTCGGCCTGCTTGCTGATGAACTCAGGCTGTTTGGCACGCTTACGCTCCGCTTTTGGAGCCTCTTCGACTACCTCAACGGGTGCCTTGTCCAGATCCTCAAGGAACGAAGCGGCACGTGGATGCTTGTACGCCAGGGCGCGCTGCCCCAGATCGCGCGAGGCTTCGATCTCGCCCTTACGCTGTAGCGCCTGCGCCCACCGGAGGTAGTTGTTGGCTTGGCCGACACGAATGCGGTCGCGTGTCTTCTTGGTGCCGGGGCGATCGGTAATGTAGCGCTGTGCTTCTTCAAAGAGACGCTCGGCCTCCTTGTAGTCACACGCCTTGGCCGCAGCTTCGGCTTCGGTGAGCACCTCGCGACCATGGGCCTCCAAGGCCTGGCGTCGGAGCTCTTCCTGCTTGCTCATGACCTCAAGCGCCTGGTTCAGGGCGAGTTCGGCCTTCTCTTCCTCCGTCATCTCGACCACGGCGGGCGCAATGGGCAGTTCCTCGACAGCCACTTCTTCAACGGCAGCCATCGGCTCTTCTTCCACAGAAAAGGGCTCTTCCACGTCGTCGACCAGCAGCGCTTCCATCGACATACCGACAGCGGCCTCCTCGACGACGACTTCTTCGACAACCATCTCTTCACCTGGCGCTTCGGCGAGGTCGACAAGCTCTTCGACAACCATCTCTTCAATCGGCTCCTCGACGACATCAACGAGCTCCTCGACAGGCTCGGCCTCAGCAATCGGCTCCACATCGAATGCGGGCGGCTCGGGAATCCCCTCGGCCAGTGCATCCTGGATGGCACCTTCGACGAGAAGATCCAGATCGCTCCCGGAGTCGAGATCAACATCCGCTTCCGGCATGGCTTCTTCAAGGGCCTCGACAGGCATCTCTGCCGCCACCTCTTCAACGACCTCTTCTCCGACATCCTCGACGACCAACTCTTCAACGGGCACATCTGAACGTGCGTCCATCTCGTCGGCCATGCCCTTCTCTGGCTCAACCGCGATGATCTCGGCAACAGGTGCTTCAATCGCCATATCCTCGGGGGACAGATCTTCGAGGATTTCCTCAACCGGCTCCTCGACGGCCATCTCCACGTCTTCGGCGGCGACCTCGGGCACATCTTCCTCGAGCAGGGCATCAACGTCTTCGATGACGTCATCCTCCAGGTCATCCCCCAAATCGTCCAAGAGGTCGTCCATATCCGAGTCATCTCCCATGTCCTCTAGCAGGAGATCGTCAACGTCCGCATCGAGCGAGCCGTTCACGGCATCCTCGAGAAGCATCTCTTCGGAAACTATCGCTCCGTCTTCATCCAAATCCTGGGCAAGCACCAAGCCAACCACACAAGACACGGCCAACCCGGAAACGGCCATGAGTACATACCACTTACGTCTTTGACTCATCAGGAATTCACTCCTTGCTCACAAGAGGGGAAGACGACACTTCGGGCTCTGTCCCGGCGTCGCTGCTTTCCGTACATTTTCTTACTTGAAGATCGAGTCCATCAAGCACGCGCTTAATTACTACATGTCCTACGTCACTGTCAATATCTATCAGCCTGTAGCGCTTGCCCTGTAAATCAAATTCGTCGTTGAGCCTGAGCTTGTAGATGCTGTTGTCAGCCTTGAAGAGCAGCGTGCACGTGTACTCGTTGTACTGGACGCCTTTGCCTTTTGTCAGTCCTATAAGCTTGTCGCCCCGCTTCAGCGTGAGGACGGAGATGTCGATATTCATGACACGACCAAAGCGCTCAGCCCGCCTGAACGTGGGCTCGAACTTGTGCAGTGTAAACCCTTCGACCTCTTCACCAATCTTCTTGAAGTAGGTCTTCGAGTCGCCGCGCGTGTTGATGGCGAACTGCCGATTATCCCTGCCGGGGAGCTTGATCACACTCTTGAACCGGAGATGGAACGGATCGGCCACCAGGCTCTGAACACACAGTTTCACCACAATACTGGGACTGTCGTTGGGGTCTGCCGGGTTCGTGGGCGGGGAGGAAAGAAACTCCTCGAGGTTGGTGAACCCGTCCCCGTCCCCATCCTTCTCGGCATCCGACGGATCGCGCGGGTTCAGCCCATACTTCAGTTCCCACACATCCTTCAGCCCGTCACGGTCCAGGTCGCGTTCGGGGTCGTCCTTGGGATCTACCGGCTGCTTAGCCTGACAGAAGGGACAGGCTTCCGCTTCATATGGGATGGGACGGCGGCAATCCACGCACTGCACGCGGGCACTGGGCACCCACATTTTCGGTCCATCCTTGGCGATAGCAAATTGGGTCGGTTGACGCACCGAGTTCAATGCCGCCTCGAACGGAGCGACATCGACCGGCTGGGCCTCTGGATGAGTGGGCCGGATGCCGTCGATCTCGGCAATGAAGGTCTCCTGCGCCGTCTGGACTGTTCCTACGTGCCAAGCCAAGTAGGCCAGCGATGTGATCAGCCCGATCAGCACGGCACCGGCAATCACCCGGTCGTAGATGCCCTTCAGACGCGAAACGATATTTTCCAGCGCCATGGCTACGCTTCCTTTCCGCTAGTGAATCCGGCAAAACGATAGACGTCTATCTCCATCGTCACCCGCATGGGCTTCTCGAGCATATCGCCGCTCATCAGCCGCTGGCTGCGCGGGGGGTACTCAGACGGGTCGGCCACCAGGTCTCCCGCCGCTTCCTCGTCGGCCTTGGCCGGCGGGTTCACATCATCACCGGTCTTCTCCAGCTTCAAAAGTGTCACCACGGCAAACATGTCATGAGCGGCCAACGCATTCAGGATGCCGAACAGTGCATCCTGGCGCGCCTCAAACGAGACGCCAAACCGCATCCGTGCGTGGAGATCGTTCTCACCCAGCACGCCGGCACTGGCCGATACACGCCATGCCCTGCCCCCGCCGGAAGATGCTGCGGCCGCGGGGCTGGTCCTGCGACGGCGCGATCCGCGTGCTCCCGTCGGGCTGGAGGCGGGCGCAGCAGAAGCGGCGGCGGACTCGAACACCTCGCGCTGTAGCTTCGACAGTTCGGTTGCGCCGTTTTCAAAGATGACACGGCAGATCTGGTCGGCAATCACGAGCTGCTGGGCCAGTCGCGGGACATCCATCGGAGCGGGAAGCGATCCGCTGGCCGAATAGCGCTCGAAACCAATCGCGAAGTCATCCTTCAACGATGTCTTGGTCTTAGCGGCCACCGCCTTTAGTTCATCGCGTGTCTGGCTGAACAGTCGCAAGAACTGGGCCGGCGTCTTCTGGATGGGCTCGATCTGACCTTCACGCAATGCACCCGCCAGATCCGCCATCCAGCGGAGCAGTTCCTCGCCATTCTCGTCTTCACGTTCGACATTCTCAGGCGAAGGGAACGGATTGCGCGCATAGTAGTTCCGCAATGTGCTCACCGAACGATTGAGGGTCTTCTCTTCCTTACTGAACTGGCTAATCCCCCTGATCAGAAGGAAACACGAGACCAGAAAGACAAGAGCCAGCACGACAACCAGAGCGATGACGATGACATTCTTCTTTTTCATAAACTTACCTCAGTGGCGGAGTCCACCTACCTCCTGGGCGGCCTGCCGCCGGGGGGTGCGCTCTTCTGCACCGGATCGAGGACTATCGGATCGCAGAGCGGCGCCTGGATCGTGAACTCGCGTGCGAAATCATCCGATCCAACCACCGGTTCGTATGTGATTTTGGCCTCGTCCGTAAAGCAGTCCAGTTGGCCCAACCGGGCGGCAAACTGTTCCGTTGCCGTGGCATCGGACAGGTCCTTGAGCTGATCAAGGAATCCGCGCGCCGAGATGCTGACAGCCGTGATCTTTCCGTCTTCGATCACGGGGTCCCATCCCGTCAGCCACATCCCCTCCAACATGGTGCCACGCACCGCCACAAGCATATCCAGCCAGGCCGTCCGCAACCGGACCACCGACGCCAGCGTGTCGGCCTTTGCGTACACGCCATCGGTTGCCTTGCGCACCTTCTGAAGTTTGTCGGCCTGCGCGTTGAGCCCCCCGACTCGCTCTTCCACTTTCGTGATACGTTCGCCCAGCATCTTACGCATGCGCAAGAAGTAGATCCACCAGCAAAGCATGATCAGCACGACGCCCAGCGCCGCCATGGCGAAGAAAGGCTGTCGACGGCGCAGGGTTCTGCGGGCCACGATATCCGGCGGCAGAAGGCTGATCTCGACCGGACAGGTGAGCGAGCGGCGCAGGGCCAAGCCGGCGACTTCGCCCAGCAGCTGTATATCACCGGTGATGCGGGCCTGGTCGATGCTCGGGCTGACAGGGATATTGGCAAACGGGTTCAAGGCCTCAACCGGCACCTTGAGCTTCTCGCGGAAGAAGGTGTCCATGTGGGGCAGCACCGAACTGCCACCGGCCAGGAACACGCGCGACGGCGGATTGCCGCCCTGCTGACTGCGATAGAAATTGATCGAGCGGCTGACCTCGGCATGCAGACGAGTCACCACGCCGCGCACGATGCGCGACACACGGTCAGCCACCTTGTTCTCGGGCCCGGCATACACGCCGCCCAACGCCACAAAGCCGTGTTGATGCTTGAGTGCCTCGGCTTCCTCGTAGCTAACATCAAACTCCTTCATCAGCTCCTGCGTAGCCGCATTGCCTGCCACCGGAATGCTGCGACTGAAAATGCGGTTTTCTTCGACAAAAATAAGGTTGGACGAGCGCGCACCGATATCGAGCACCATCGTGCAGCCCTCAAGCCCGGGGTAATTGTAGCGCACGGCATTGTAGAGAGCCATCGGCGCCACGTCCACGATCTCGGGCTCCAATCCAGCCGCCTGCACACAGTCCGTCAACCGCTTGATGCTATCGATCTTGGCCGCCACGAGCATGACGTTGAGTTCCTCGGTTCCGACATCACTGACAAGCTGGTAATCCCATACCACCTCCTCGATCGGGAACGGCACGTTCTGCTCGGCCTCGTAGTGGACCATCTGCATGATCTTGTCGCGGCCGACCGGCGGCAACTTGACATAGCGAGGGAACACGGCCTGCCCGGAGATGCTCATCACGAGCGGGGCCGACTTCATGCGGTGCTCACGCATCATCTCGCGAATGGTGGATACAATGTAGGCCGAGGTATCGGCTTCCCAGTCGGACCCGATATCCAGCTTACCGACGGCGTAATCCATCAACTGCGGGACGCCGGACTTGGTGGCCCGAAACTCAGCCAGCACCAGCTTGCTGGCGCCGATATCAAGAGCAAGAAGTCGATCCGATTTGAACATATGCGTTATCCCGCGTCGGCAAACACCTTCCAGCAACCCTGCCACCCGGCCACTGCCTACTGCCTACTGCCTACTGTCTACTGCCTACTGTCTACTGTCTACTGCCTACTTCACTTACGGCTTGATCGTTTCGTAGGCATCCACATCCACAAGAGCAAAAGGCGTCTGGCCTCGGTTCAGCAGATACTTGTCCCGCTTCTTAACCAAGGCGCTCCCCACCACGTTGGAGTCCTTCCACCATATTTTACTGGGTAGCTTCGTGGCTGCTTCGGTTTCCTGGGCCACCATCTCGCCCTTGTGGAAGATCTCGACCGCGAACGCCGCTGGCATGCCGTAGCGCTCAATCGTGTTCGGGCGCAGGAACACCGTGGCCAGATGACCACGGCCCTTGGCAATATCGACGTAGCTCACACGGGCCGTATAATAGGAATAGGCTTTCTTGCCCTCGATCTTCCCGATCCCAAGCACGTGAAACTCGAAGGTCAGCTCGTCCGTCCACTCTTCCCGCGTATCGTACTCCACGATGAACTGGTGCCACGTGCCGGGCCGGGTCACCCCCTTGGAAACCGAGGTGTCATATTGCGGCGTCTCAATCTTGGAATCGCCGCCCTGCCACCCGAGCTTGCGGAACCGCACGTTGTCACCGGCACCGGCCGCGGCGGGAGCGGCCCTGAGCTGTTGAGTAAACGTCATGCCGACCATCAGGAGAAGAAACAAAACGGCGGGCAGTCGACAGGTCACAAAACGTCTCTTCATCACTCAGCGCTCCTCTCTCTCTTCGACACAGGCGAGACCTTAGGAAGGTCGATCATGCAGATAGAGCCGCTACTATACGAACGACAGAGACCGAAAGCAAGACCTCTCACACCGCATCTGCGCGACACCTAAGGCCTCGCCTCAAGGTGCCCATCTACAAAGACCACATTGGCCCGCGACTTATGTCGAAATGCCATTTCGTTCGTCGAGGTGAAGAACGACCCCACGAACTGACCGCCCTCTTCCTTGTCCAGCCGCGCTTCTTCCGGCTCGCCGAACATGATCTTTCTGCTCGCATCGCGCAGTGCCAGGGCATTGACAGCGGCGGTGCCCGCCTCCCCGCAAAGATCCGAGTGCATAGCGTAGCTGCGCACTACCTCCACATTGTTCTCTGCGGCGTTCTTCACATGCGTCGGGCAGGCATAGACCTCCATCCGGTTGCCCATGTACTTCCAGAGATCTCCGCCACGAATATTCATTTCTCCATCCGGCCCTATGAAGGTATATCCTGGAGTGTCCCAGTCAGGCCAGTGGATCCACCCTGTGTGCCGTCGGTCGACGTCATCAAGATAGCTGGCACCCCGACAGTAGTACCCGCCCTCGGTGGCCTTCATAGCCATGCCCGCATGAAGCTGCTTGAGGTTTGAGGCACAGCGCTTTGTCCACGCCTGCTCCCGAACCCGGCTCATGTTCGGCATGATTAGAGCGGCCAATACCCCCATGATCGCAATCACCACCAGCATCTCGATCAGTGTAAACCCGCGATACCACCGCACCATAGCGCCTCCCTGTTCCAGAAAAATGATGCTCAGAGAGGATATATATAGACATTCCCGGCAGCAGCGGCAAGTCAAATGCAGCGAAGAGTCACCATTCTTCAGCGCTGAGCCAAATGCCCCCACGCGAAGCCGCCAGAAATATCGAAAGTTGCGATTGACTATACCAGCTGAGCGGACTACAGTTAGGGCAGAGTATAGATGAGGTGTTGTTTCTCTGCATGGTGCAGGTACAGCATAATCTTAAACCCTTACTTGGAGGTGTTCCATGAGTTTTCTCAAGCGTCACTCGTGCCGCCGGGGCTCAGCAGCCATGCTGATCCTCATCGCGGTTGCCCTACTTCCTGCTGCGACCGCATGTGCGGCCGGTGCAGTGAGAACGAACTCGCTCCCCTATGCCAACAACTTCGAGGCCTCGCCCGGATCGTCGATCATCTCGACCGCCCCGCTCGGGTGGAGTGCTGCCGACACAAACTATGCGGTTGTCGTTACCACGAACTACTCGCCATCTGCCGGCTACCCACTCTCGGGTGCCCACACCGCAGTAGCGAAGCTCAGCACTGATGGCAACACCATTACGAACATCCTTTCGGGATCGAATAATACGAATGCACAGTATTGGATCGACATGAACATCAGGATGGTCAGCAACGACTCTGAACCATCTTCCATAACGAACGACTCCGGGATTCAGACGGCCATGTATCTCAGCTCCAGCAGCAATCTGGTTCTCTATCATGCCATGCCGGACAATCCGGCGATATTCGATACCGCATCGACCAACTACTTCACCACACTGAGCCATACGGCCATCGAGAATGACAGCTGGCATCGGTTGACCTTGGAGTTGGATTATTTTACAGCCGATGACATTTACGCGCTCGACCATGAGTTCGTTAGAGTTCTATTGGATGGTACGGCTATCTCGAATGCTACCTGGGCATGGGATATCAACAATCTTGGAGCCGGGCCGGGCGGCGAGTGGTTCCTCTGCGCCAATTCCGATTCGAGCTCCAATCGCCTTCTCAGCGCCGCCCTGCTGTCCGGTACGGGACACTTCGACGACTTCGTCGTCACAAATGGCGCGCCATCCTACACGGTATCCACATTCACGAACGGTGTTCCGGGGTGGTGGCTGGCTAACTACACCTTGACCCAGGATGATACCGCATCAGGAGCCATGTACGACGACGGCGATGCCCACCCGGCATGGGCAGAGTGGCTCCTCGGAACACATCCAAAGGTCAGCAACGACTTCACCCTTGTGGTCGAATCGAACGGCGGCACCAACTTCCTGAAGTGGGTGACGGATGCCAACCTGGATACGGGTGCTGACGGGACCATCCTCCTGAGGAAGAGTACGAATCTACTGGAAGGCTATACTTCCACCAATGACTCTAATGCACGTAGCACCTTGGTCGCAGGCACCAATACGTGGGAAGATACCGGCGGCGATGCCATGTATCGACTCGGCGTCACCACTGACTAGCATTTGCAGAATTGCCAATGCGAGAACGCGGTTCCGGACCATTCCGGGACCGCGTTTTCTTTTGCACAATCTTTACATCAGTTTGACAATCCCGGACTCGTCTCGGCCCCGAATATCCACTATAGTATGGATAGATGGAAAGGGGGTCTCTTGCCCCTGTATGGCACAGGTCGTGCTGCTTAAGGCAGGTACGGAGAGAAACGGTAGGTGTTTCAAATGCGATCGATGGCTCCAATATGGCTCTTAATGGTGGGACTCGTGGTGACGGCACTCCCCTTTGCCGCAGCCGATCCCTACAGCCAGGGGTTTGAATCCGGCTGGACAACCGACAGCTTCGTTACCGAAACAAATGCAGACGGCTGGGTGGTCTCGGAAGGAATAATTCGTGGTGGCGGGATCGGATATCCCACTCCTCAGGGGTCCTACGCCTGTTTCCTTAATCAACTCAACGGCGACACCCCTCCCGAACCCTATATTGAGACCCCCGCCCTGACCAACGGCGTGGGCACGCTCAGCCTCGATCTCGGAGGAAGAGGCGGCAAGCCGCAGGAGTTGACCGTAGAGGTATCGACGAACGGCACCATATGGACCATCTATTCCGTTCTCACAAACAACACCCAGACAAGTTGGGAGAGTTTCAGCGTTCCGATCGACTATTACGGCACTCAGTACCTGCGCCTGCGGAAGACCGACGACGACGGAGACAGCGGAACCTTTCTCGGCGTTGAGGCTATTCAGATCACACGTCCCCCCTCCTACGTCGAGGTCACCGACGTTGTACTCGCTCCATCACAACCTGTCATCCTGACGGCCACGACCAATACCGTCACCATCGTTCCGCATGAAGGGGCCGACAACTTGGACCCAGTCCTCCTCATCTACAGCACGGATGGCGGTGCCTCGTTCGCAACCAACGACCTGCTCCCTTCCGTAAGCAACCAGCACGTCACTACCTTCCCTGGCATTCCCGCACAGAGCGCCCCCGGCACGGTGGTCGATTACTACATCGAGACGGTCTTCGATGATGTGGTGCAACCCACTCGCACCAACTGGTGGCCCGAAGGGGCACCGGGTGTTACAACGAATTACGTGGTCGATTGGCGCCCCTCCGATATTTTCACGAACTCCACCTACAGCGGCTGGGCGTTGACCAATGGCCTGATCTACCAGGGCTATGCCTGGTTCAATGTCTTGGGTCAGGGATCAGGCACCCCCTCTTTAACCTCCATGCACCTCCCGAATGGTGTCGGGATCGTGTCGTTCGACATGAAGAACAACCTCTCCACGAATCCAGTCGTGTTCGAGATTCAGCAGTCTACTAACGGGATCAATTGGAACACCACGTTGGCGACCGTCACCAACCTATCCAGCGTATTCACAAACTACTCCCTCACCGTGAATTTCTACGAACCCGCCTACGTGCGTATCGTCAAGACCGGCGACGACACCAGTGCCTATCACCACCTTGTGATCGACAACCTATCCGTGACCGAACCCGCTTCCTACGTCCTCTTTTCCAACCTGGTTGTGAACCCGGAGCCACCTTCCTCTGGAGGAACGGCAGATGTGAGTGTCGATATAGAGCCCTTTGCCGGGGCCAACAACCTCTTCGCCCGGCTCTACTACGCATTCAGCGACACCAACCGCCCGTTTGCCGACACCGTCGACATGGAGTACCTGGGCGACAACCAGTACCGCACACTCGAACCGGTCCCCATCTCGGCACTGCCGGGCGAAACGTTCAACTTCTACGTCGAAACCACCTTCCAGGGCAGCAATCCCGACTCACCCTCCTCCTCCCCGGAAGACGGCATTCATCAGCGCTTCATAGGAGCACCCCCGATTGAAACCACCTATACCAATGTGCTTGTTGTCGGCAGCGCGACCACCAACCTCTTTGCCGCCACCACCCACTTCTGGCGTGGTGTCATCGACGCCACGGGCAGCCTGACCACTCCCAGCTTCTACTTCCAGACCGAATCCAACACCTGGGGCGATGCCGTGCAGACCTCCAACACAACCCCCTTCGTCGGCGCGGCCGATCTAGGTACAAATATCACGATTCAGGAGACGCTCAACCGCTATCTCTATTTCGCCTTCTTTGACGGCGCATCCAACGAGTCCTACCAGGTTTCCGAATGCGAATATGTCAACTTCAACGCGTGGAACGAGACCGTCTTCGGCGAACATACCAACCCTGATGGATGGCGGCTCTACGGCGGACGCATGAACGACACAGCCGACACCAACGAAACCGCCCGGGCATTTGACGGGCGCTATGCCATGATCAGGTATGACCAAACCAACGAGTACCTGCGTTCCCCCTCCCTGCCAAACGGAATGGGCAGCATCAGCTTCTGGTACCGCAACTGGCACGACGATGCGGCCCAACCGGCCGCCTTCCGTATCCGAACCGCATCAAACAGCAGCGGCCCATGGACCGAGGTCGCACTGGTAACGAACATTCTCTCAGCGGACTGGCTCTACTTCTCCATCTCCATCTCAGACACATCTGTGGCCTATGTCCGCGTCGATAATGCTTCTGATATCGAGACGCAGGCCTGGCTCTGCCTGGACGAGGTGGCCATCACCGAGCCCGGCTCTTCGATCTCTTTCGGCACGGCAACCAACAGCCCGGCATCCCCCATTCTTGGCGATTCCGTCACGGTGAGCGTGCCTGTCACGCCGTTACGGGGTGCCACGAACCTGGCCTGCTCCCTCCTTTATCGTTCAGGAAGTAGCGCGCCGTTCACGGCCATTCCGGCCGCGCTGAACGGCGACATCTTCAGCGCCGAGATTCCACCCTCTCCGCAAGGCACGATCGAGTACTACTTTGTCTGCACCTACGACGGCATTGAACCCGCCCCCAGGTCGGATCCCTCCGATGCCCCCGACAGCGTGCATAGCTTCGTCGTCTCCGGCGACCTGCCGCCGGAACGGTTCCAAGATTTCGACGACGATCCCGGATGGACCATCGGCAATGACTTCACCAACCAGACGCATGAGGGCTGGGAGATATGGGACTCCCGCGTTGCGGGTACAGGTATCGGCAAGGTGGCGCCTTACTCGGTACCCTACAAGTGTTCATTGAATGCGCTGCTCGATGGCGGCGCGGATGCAGGGCAGCCGGGAGCGCCCTATCTCCTGTCGCCTCTGACTTCCAACGGCCTGGGAAGCATTACCTTCTTCTCCCGGTCCAGGTTCAGCACCCCGCAGACCTCTGCGGTACAGACCAAGCCCAGTGGAGGCGTCACATGGACCACCGTGGCTCAATACACGAACAGCTCTACGGCCTATGTAACGAACTCCGTGTTCCTCAACACCTACCAGGATCTATTCGTTCGGATCATCAAACTCGACGATCAAGGCAAGAAGAACCAGTTCCTTGCCATCGATGACGTCCTGATCACCTACCCACCCTCGGACGTCACCGTCAGCAACGTCTGTCACGCCCCCGCCTATCCGGCCCAGAACCAGGATCTATCCGTCTATTGCGATATCGGACAGATCAACCCGAACTACCCCGCTTTCGGCTTCGACCCCGTCATCATACACCGCCAGGGCAGCGGCCCGTGGTCGACCAACAGCATGAGCCTGACCGGCGGCAACAACTATAGCGGCACGATTCCCGCCTATCCGCCCGGTAATGTGGAGTATTATATCCGCTGCGATTTCGACGGCGTTTATTATCAATCCGGAAGCTATACGGAAGATCGCAGCCCAGCCTTCTCTCCGGATGCCGAGCACACCGAGGCCCTGCCCGCCAGCTTCTACGACTACAATGTACGCTACTACCGCTCCGACTTCGATACCGTCGCCGTCACCGGCAATTTCGATACCGTCGAAAGCGAGCTAATCAACAACGATACCTGGCAGGGACTGTTCTTCGTCGGCTCGACCAATCAGCTAACCATCGGCCTCAACGGTACCGGATATGCACTGAACAGCCAGCAGAGCCCCAGCAATACGTTCTGGGGCGACTCCGACCAGTGGCAGGCAAACCTTCCCGCCGTCGGCACACTGGACCTGAACGGGTCGAATATTGTCTTCAACGGTTCCTTCAGCGGCTACTACCTCCTCCGGTTCGATATGGAGACCGGCGAGTATCGCATCCTCGCCGCCGACTGGCAGGACTTCAACTCCTGGCCGCTTCACGACACCCAATTTGCCGAAGGGGCTCAGGGCGACTCCCCGGCCAGCGAGCAGGAGACCTTCAACGACTGGGCGCTCAGCGCCGACGAGTCGATCACGACCTACTTCGAGGGCAACTGGACCAACCGCTTCGACTGGCAGACCTCGGAGGTGAGTGAGTTCGATGTAACGGACAATTACTGGCTGGCCGAGAAGTTCAGGATTGTCAACCCAGACACAAACTCAAACCGCCGAATCGAGTTCCGCGATATCGCCGGTGAGGGTCGCCTGCGGCCGCACTTCGACCATTACAATCCCCTCTTCACGCCGAACCTGCGCGGAGCGGGAACGCTATCGTTCAAGTATCGCGCCACTGACACGAATATCTATCAGGCTGTCTGCACTAAGACGGGCAGTCTCAATTGGTCGAACTACACCTACACCGCTTCCGTCGTGGGCGAAGGGGACAACACGGACGAAGGATGCTACTGGTCACTGCTCTACCACTACGAGAATCCGGCCAACTACTACGAGATGCGGGTGATCACGACCAATAAGAATCAACTCGTCATGCAGATCGTCAAGCATTTCGGCGGTGTTGAGTCTACGGTGAACACCAGCACCGCGTTCTCAGGTAAGCTGAACAACAACGCATCGATACAGGTGAAGGTCTTCGTTGACGGCAGTGGCGTTGATCACTGGGGTTATTACAACGGAGGAAACTGGAAGGTCCGCTATCTCAACGAGACCACCGACATCATCGGCGCTGGTCGCATCGGTCTCGCCGCCCGCGACGTCAACATGGTGGTTGACTCCGTCACCGTATCCGATGGAGAGAGCTACGAGGAAGACTTCGACTCGACCCCCGCTGACTGGCCCCTTGGCACAACGTGGCTCTTCGATGCCGGCTCCGGCACCTACCGCCGCGAAGGACGCTATACCGGTGGTGGACTGGAGTTCACGGTCTATTCTGCTCTACTGATACCGCCGAGCTATTCGCTTGAGAATGAGCTGAACTGGGTCGCGGAGGTTGTCTACACGAATATCACCACGCTGGGGTATGTGCAAACCACGGCGAATATACACCGTCCCGACACCTACGCAACGTCCATCCTCAAGCACACCGACGGCTACGGAAGCCTCCGGTTTGACGATCTCAAAGCGACAGGCTGGCAGGGCGATGATGTGACACACAACACGCCATCGTCCGCCTGGATTCTGGGCGATGGATGGATCGACAATGACGATCCGTACGACGGCAAGTACTGCGAACTGCGCGCCTCGCGCGGCATGTACACCACCGACCACAACCAGTTCTTGCGCTCTCCGCTGATGAGCAGCGCCGGTCCCGTCACCTTCATGTATCGCACGGATGGGTCGGATGCCGAGATCCAATTCCGATGGAAACCCGATGGGGGCTCCTACAGCACCGTCACCAACGACACTCTTCCCGGCACAACGGAATGGACCAGTTACTCTTACCCGGTCGAAACCAACGCCCCCGGGTTTGTGCAGCTCGCACACGTTTCTTCCAACCTCAGCACCCGTCTCTTTATCGACAACCTGACCTTCTTCGACTACCACGAGGGTGACACCAATACATGGATCGCTTATAATGCCCTCCTTACCGAACAGCAAGAAGACAAGCTCTACCTCACCGAGGGACGCAGCGGATACCTCAACCACGATGACGACACCGATACGCTGTTCAACCGCGTCTTCACGGACGCGCCCTACATTCGCTCGCCCTACCTGCGCGAAGGTATCGGCGAAATCAGCTTCTGGTATCGCAACTGGTCCACCAACGGTGGCCTCGATACCAGCCTTCTCGTCATCGAGACATCCCCCGACACCACAACATGGACACCCCTGGCCTCGCTTGCCGTCGACAACGACGTCTACACTCGTCATGTCATCACCGTCTACGACGTAGACAACCACTATGTCCGGTTCCGGAACGACACCTCCGGCGACGTACCAGACCGTCTCTGCCTCGACAGCATCCTCGTAGCCGCTCCCATCGCTACCGACCTTGTGGTCAGCAACGCCTGGACCCTTCCGGCCATCCCGGTCTACACCAACACCGTCAAGATCCGCGCCGAACTGACAGACTACGTGCTCTCCCCCTCTAACGTTGACGTCAACGCCTACTACAAGCTCGGCACCAACGACTGGGCGACGTGGCAGTACTACAGCGGCACACCTCTGAACATGAGTGAGCTTGAGTCCGAACGCTACACGAACAACAACCGCACGGTCTACGTCTACGAAACAGACTCCGCCATCCCCGCGCAGTCTGCCGACACCGTCGTGCAGTACTTCATACGCGCCAGTTTCGACGGTGAACTCTTCGCCGACGCCACCAGTCCCCGCCTCTTCAAGAGTGACTTCCAGAATCCCGAGGCGTACGAACCGGCCGACTACAACGAAACCTATGGTGGCGGATCGCAGATTGTGCCCTATTATGTGGTCTACTCTTGCCCACCTGGGTCGGTGTGGATTAACGAGGTCAACATCGAGGACGAGAATGCAAGCTTCCAGGTTGTAGGAGACCGGGAATTTGTTGAGCTATGCGGCCCGGATGGACTCTCGCTCGAGAACTGGAAAATTAGACTCCTGACTGTCACGGGCCCTCCATATCCTTCCTTCATAACGAACCAAACCTATACGATCACCAACAATGTGGTTTTGGGTCCTCCCTCGACCAACGGCTTCGCATTCTGGGTACTGGGCGACAACACCAACACGATCTCACCAGATCAGCATTTTACCCATACTCCAGATGCCAGCGGTTTCCACATGCCGCTTCCCGATGGGGGCATTCAACTCTTGCGCAGCATGGGCGCAATTGAGGATGCTGTTTCGTACGGAACTATAGGCAGCGTACCCGGCGCAGCGCTATCGGCTACAAATGCGGGGTTCAACTATATTGGAGACGACTGGTATTTCTTCTACAGTTCTCTGACAGCCGAAGGCACCAATACTTCAGGGTTCACCTGGCACAACGACAGCGCCAGCCTGACGCCGGGCTGGATCAATGGCAATCAAACACTGATCGAAAATGCCTTGGCTGTGCAGACATCCATCATCATCACGTATCTGTGGAACGATACCACCAACACATGGATATCCTTCCTGGTATCGCCAACCGACAATGCCCTGACGAGCTCCGAGGCGTGGTACTCCACAAACCTGCTCGGCCCGGGGTGGACCCAGATCTCAGGCGGAGGCTACGATGGTTCGGGCGGCAGCTACACCCAGTGGTTTAATGTCATGACCAACAGCCCGATCATGTACCAGATCCGGGCACAGGACGAGCAGTAGGCTGCCCTGGAAGGACCGTTCACCGCGAAAGCACCATCCACGTTGTACGCCACAGCTATGGAGGGCAAGCGCAAAGGGTTAATATCATCGCTCTGGCCACCTGCCTTGCAGAATCAAACGCAACCTTTGATAGTGCAAGGTTACATGAGAGTGACACGAAGCGCGGAGCGCGCGGCATAATCGTCATTCCGGAGAATCATTTGACAGAATGTATGTCATTCTGTCAAATGAAGCCGAGTCAGGCGACCAACTCCCCTTCGAAATCGACGGCAGTGAGCCGCTATTCCATACGCCCGCTAGCGCTCAGCGTCGAGGGTCTCGACGGCCTCGTAGGCAAGTATTCGTTCGTCCGCCGTCACGAGCGTTAGGCTGTGCTCTCGCGCGGTAGCGACGGAGGGGCTGTTCGCTTGCCCTCGTAGCCTTGTGCGAAGGCGGGAATGCTCAGCTGCTTGCCCGCCTCGGGCGGGTTTCTCCCGCCCCTATTTCTCCAGCCAGGTAAACCAGCGGATAAAGCTTCGGTGCTGGCCGCCGACCTCCTGCGGATCACGCCAGACAATCGCGAGAGCACGCTGCTCGACCGCGATCTTGCTCTTGCCGGCGAGGAGAATCGCGAACAGGTTCTGGCGCGTATGAAACAGACCATGTGCATTCCTATAAACGGACTCCTTCTCGAACTCGGTCCCACCGTTCACTCCCGCCGCCGCAAACAAGTCGTTAGCAATATTCAATTGGCCAAGGTCGGAGACAACGTCGTATGCATTCGTAGCATAACCTTGAATCACATCTGCCAAGTCCTGCGCAGTGGCAAACCCCACTGTAGTCGCACCGGCCTGTTCGGGATACTCGTCAATCCGCATGCCATCATAGGCCGCCGCTAGAACATCCCGATGCTCTGTGTTAGGATTCACCCTTCCGACATATACAGAAGAATTTGTTAGAGAAAAGTGGTCAAAAAACCGATCCGCGCGCCCCAGCCCGCTATCATAGGGGCGCAGCGTTCTCCAAAGCAGCGGGACAGCCATATCCGGATTTACGGGAATGCCAACGCCTCCGTTAACATTCTGCCAAACGCCCGGATGAGACAGGTAAGCCAACTCACCAACACTCCGCATGGAACGATTGGCAATATACATCGGTGTGTTTGCGTCACAGTATGCCTCTTGCCCGAAGTTCTGCGCAATGAACGCTGATGCTCCCTCATTGACATTACCTAGCGACGACGCATAGGGATAGTCCGGCTTTGCACTCCAATGCTGAGGACTCCAGTTAAAACGCGGATCGATGACATCCGCACCGCCGCCGGCACGCCAGACTCCTGCGGCTTGAGACGGATTCGCAACAGTGATTTTCGTATCAGGGATCCTGTCTACTTCATTCCCTGTATCATCATCCACAATATGAACGTCACTGAACACGACATCGTAAATAATCGGCTGCGTGGCCGGCGTGTTCGTCACCGCAGGAGGAACAAGGTACACTTGGATGCTCAGAGGGAAACTCAGCGCCATATTGAGCGGTTGTGTCTTCTGGATAGTAGTGCTTAAGAACATACCAGCCGGAGCTTGCGCCCCCGGTCCGGTCAAATCAAAATCAATATCGTAGTGAAGCGTAAATGATCCCTTTGGCTGACTTGGGGCAACCAGAAACGGATACCAACATTCCACGTATACCATAACCCGAGATGGTGAGGTAACGGCGCCGGAAGCAGCAATATTGAAGGTGTTCGTAACAAACAACTCGTTGATCATGGGCGCACGATCAACGTAGGGTCCTGACGTCGAGCCCGCCGCAGCCACCGCACTGCCAGGCACGTTGTCTGCGTCCACATAGTCGATCAGGTTGTTATATAGCGCCGGCCCCCTCACATTCTTGTCCAGCATTGACAGTGTCCCTGCGTCCGGATTCGGTGTAATAGACCAGCAAAACGCATCAATGATCTTTGATTTCAGTGTGTTCAGATCCGCAACAGTCCCGCCAATGTTCACGGGGCCATCCGCAAAAACATCGCCGGGGCGCATGTCCGGAACAAAGCGACTATATACACAGAAGTTCTTCGGATCACCGTTGAGCCCACCGTTTCCAAAAGCAAAGTCGTACGTGCGCTCATAGGGAGCATTGCCGTTACGGTGGGTCCAAACACTAGCTTCGTTGGCGACGTCAGGCAGATTCGAAATCTGCATCTCGGAAGGATCGCTACCCATAGAGCGAGTGCCTCCACCCACGTAGTTTGCATCCAACAACCCCGACAGATTCAGCACCATATACGCAATCTTCCCGCCCCCTTCTTCGACCTCCTGCCATTGAGGAAGTGCCGTTCGGTAGCGATCCTGATTAGCAAGCGGATCAGAAGCGGCAGGATCGTCGTCTTCCCACCCCGTCATATCGGTGTTCAACCAGTTCGCATTCACAGAGGTAATCTGCCCAACGGCACGCTGTCCATCCGACTCAATCTGCTCGATCCAATAGCGAGGGTCCGTGCTCGTTCCGGCGGCGTCCCCCCACTCAGCGTTGTCATCGATGATGTTATCACCCGTCGTACCCCATACTTGCCCAGGTGAGGCAAGCTTGCGGCACAAGTCGAAAATAGGTCTTGGGATCAGCTCAAGCGCATCGCCGGTATAGAGATCGACCGATTTCGCGAACGTATCCAGATAGTTGGTCGGCCACGCCGGGTAGTTGGTTGAAGCATAGAGGGGATACTGCATGTCCTCTTCGATATCGTCCATCGCCCGGGCGAGGGCGGTGTAGACGAGGTGGCGCGCCTTCATGACTTCCATGTAGTTGCCGGCGGCGACGCGTTCGGTTCGCATCGTGATGACAAACGCCACGCCGAGGATCATCATGACCGAGAGCATCCCCAGCACAATAATCAGCGCAATCCCCTGCCGACTCTCATCTTGTATCACCCTCTTCATTCGTATCCTTCTTACCTTGGCGCCCACGCCACGACGAGCAAGCTTTGCGTCTTTGCGCGAGATCTTTCCGTTCTCACTCGCCCGCTCATCCAGTTATGGAGCGTTCCAACTTGCTGCCTTTCTATTCACCGAACAATCGCTCAAACGACACGGCGCGGGTTGCCGCAGAAATGCCGTTGACATCCTCCCTCCAATGTGTCAAGTTAGAGACGGACTGGGAATTCTCGGTCGGCAGGCATTTCTGGAAACGGAAGTGCCTGTTTGCTTTTATGGGGATACTTTCCACCCGGAAACTCCTTCTTTCTGACAGATCTTGTTGCGCACGATTTCAAAGGCACGGTTCGAGTGTTCGGGCCGCAGCACATGCCTTGCGCAAGGATGGGCACAAAGGTCGGCCAGTTGTATGCCGGCAATGTTGTCGAACTTGCGCCGAAACACCAACGGACACTGTAGATTCTTGAACCGTGCGCTTCTGACGAGGTCCGTTCCTTCCGTCATTATTCGGTAGAAACACCGCTCCAGCATTTGATCCTCGCGTTTACCACGGACCTCCGCCACAACCGGCAGCTCTGTCAGTCCGTAGCCTTCGACGAAATGAATCAATTGCTCCAGGGTAAACTCCAGCGCCAAATCGTACGGATTCACCGCGTCTGCTCCATACCGATCCTTATGCTGATCTTTGCGTACGGCGGAGATAAACAGCGTATACGGTAGATCTCGCATCAAGTCCGAAAGGTCTTGCATAAAAGCTGACCGTTTATCCGGCACCTGCAAGAACCCGAAGGGTCCTCTTGCCTTGCGAATATCGCGACTATGGAGATTTACCCCTTCATGCACCCAATATGTCAGCTTTAGCCGGGCAAGTGCAGGGATGACCTGCTCCACATAATCCGTGCGCTTCAGAACGACGGTCGCAAGGAGAAACAAAGGGAAATCCTGATCGATCAGTTCCAGCGTGTGGTCTCCACACTCATCGAAGAATGCGATATATTCAGATGTCCCACCCACATTCTTCATGTTCCCTCAGCGTTCATATCTCTTTAGCAATCCCATCCCGACCTCGCAGATATCACCCGCGCACTCTTCCCTAACCCATCTCTTGTAGACGGCTCCTCTTTGCGTCTTGGCGCTCTTCGCGCGAGATTCTCTTTTCCATTCCCCCTCATATCAATCAAACTTATACCGATTCCGATTCCACAGAAACGCCCGTCCCGTATGCACGCGATTCTCCGTCCGCCCCATGTCATCAGTCGTCACCGTCATCTCGAAAGCCACGAAACGCGGGTCCGAGAAATCGGGGCTCGGGCCCACTGCGCTAAGCGCCGCCGTATCACCAAACAACTCAGCCATGCTGTAGTTCTTGTCATCCATGGCATCGGTCCCTTTCAGAACCGTGAATCCGGATGCATCCGGCGCATACGGATCACCTAACGCCATCACCATTTCCCTAACGTAATAGTCCGTCAGCGCCCGCCCCACCAACAAGCTCTTAGCCCGCCGCGTGCCGCTGTCCCATGCCGCGGCGCTGTGCGAGAAGAGATTAGCCACCGCCACGACAATCACACTCAGTACCGCCATCGCCGTCAGCAGCTCAATCAGCGTAAACGCCATTTTTCTCGTCGCCGCCAGTTCGTCCAGAGTTATCAAATCCTTACAGGTTCCCAAGTGTCGCGTGAGGGCGGCATCTTTCTGACGATGGATGGAGTCCTCCTCAGAGACAACAGCTTCCGCGCACTTTACCTTCCTCTCTGAGTGCTCCATAGCTTCCTTCATTCTTGCATCCACCTCAAAGCCTACAGCCTAAACATCTACACCCTTCTCCTCACATCCCGAAATTGTACACCTCGGTATAGAACGTATTCGTAAATCCGCCCGTACGCCCATACGCCACGCGCAACTCTACAGACCCCAACCGGTCATCCGTATCCACCCTCGAATCACACCTGTAGCTCACATACTCATCATAGCCTGAATCCGCACTGGCGGGATATTGAACCCAATCCGATCCATTCAGATCCACATCCTTCGAGAGACCAATGCTGACCTCGTCGTCAGACCCATCAAACAGGCTCACAAAAGCAGATGTATTTGTCCGTGTCGCCGCCTCGGCATAGATCTGATTGAACACCTCATCCGCGAACTGCGCACAACGCGTCTCGGCCGTGGCGTCGATCCCGGCGCGCAGTCCGGTGGGAAACAGATGAAAAACAGCCAGCAGCCCCAACCCCACCACTACAAGCGCCAGTGTCACCTCAATCAGGCTGAAGCCCGCCTGTGCCCTATTCTGCCTATCCTGTCCATCCATGTTCATGGCATTCACACCTCAATCGTAATCACCACTGACTCTCGTCAGGCCGGTCAGGGGATACACCGTCAGCGTTGCCTGGGAGGCCGGTGTCACGCCCGTCTCCCTCAGCGTTATAGGTGCCGTCGTCGTACTTCCTGAACTTCCGGCTGGATGAAAGGCAACAACCGAGTTGCCGGGCCAACTGCTGACCGATGGAGTGCTGATCACAACCCCCTGCGGGAAATACCCCGTCTCACCTACCTGGTAGCCATGCGTTGTATTGGTGGCATAGTACCCATAGGTTCCATCGTCTTCAAAAAGGTAGAGCTCAATAACCTGCCCCTTCAGGATCGCCTCCTGCCGGATGAGTCCTATGGTGCCGCGCAACGTGTTGATGGAACCGCGCATCCGCGCCCCGCGGCCCAGACCGAAATAGGCCGCCGTCGTGGCACCCATCAGGAGTGCCATGATGGCTACAACCGTCAGCAGCTCCAGCAGCGTAAAGCCGTGCCTGGACAATCTTGACGGGCGATCAGTCATAGACACGAGTTCCCTCGTGATCGATAAACGACACCTGCACACCATCCTCGAGCACGCCCTTTTCTGTAGACGGATAGCGTGTATCCACAATCACACGGAACGGCTGAAATCCGTCTGCCCACAACACCCCATAGGGCTCACTCCCCCCCGAATCCCGGCTGATCCCCTCCAGCTCGAGGAACACGATGTTGCGGGGATTATCGGAGTGATGAGAGGACAACCGGTCGATGATGTCGGCATTGTCCGTCTCGTTGGTGTAGCGGCCCGGCGTATTGATGTACGAACTTGGAACAGGAAACTCGCCATACTCCAGGTAGTAGGTCTTGACGCCATTCATGATAGCCGCGGCCTGGGTCTGTGCCTTGACCACCTTCCCCCGCAGCCGAACCCGCCCAAAAGCCGGCAGTATGATGCCCGCAAGAATACCGATGATGAGAATCACCACCATCAGCTCAATCAACGTAAACCCGTGCTTCCCAACCTTCATGTTCTTCATGCCCTTCATGGTGAGCTTCGCAGGCTATTCCCAACTCGTGATATCGTCTTCCGTTCCCTCTTCACCATCGCGCCCAACCGACCACACGGCCACTGCACGCATCACCGTGCCAGTCGACGTCGTTACTTCACCAGAGCTGTTATCGTCCAAAGAAATCCTGTAAACCCCGCCCCATTTGTCCCTGAATCCGTCCGCCAACGCCCTGTCGTCGAATTCCATGTAGCGAATCTCGCGCTGGTTGTTTCCCTTGTCCGTGCCATGCAGCACATCCAGGCCATTCCCTACGTCCATATCGTTGATCCCGCCCGGCAGGCTGCGATAATCCTGGTAGTAGGCCTTCCATGCAGTTTCAATCTGCTTAACTTCGCTACGCACCCGCGCCTTATGCGCCGAGTACCGCGCCCCGCTCAACGCCGGCATCAACAACCCCATGAGCAGACCCAGCACAGCAATCACCACCAACAACTCCATCAGAGTAAAACCCTTAGCTCTCTTCATACCGCGATCCCTCTTTGCG
>JAOZSS010000004.1:25671-27928 GCA_029939545.1 Kiritimatiellia bacterium
CATCCCGCTCCGACTGTGAACCGGTCGTGTCGTCATACGCCTTGCCGTCCGGCCCCATGGAATAGAGACGGAAGGTCTGGTAATCGCGCACTCCCGGAGCATCGTTCGCGGTGCACATGTAGACAAACTGACGATCCCAGCCATCAACCAACCGATAGACGACGTTCGTATAGTCCTGCGCACTGTGCGATGTGCCTCCGAACTCCTCTTGCCACCCGTTCAGTCCCACACCGGAATAGAAGTACTCGTGCCAACGGGCCGACTGCTTCTTGTAGTAGTCCGACGTCACGATATTGGTAGACGGCATCAGGTAGTAAACCAGCCCCGTGTAGTCGGATCTGACGTAACTGGGATACATCTTCATCTTGAACTCCCAGTTGCTGTCGACTTTTCTCCGGTCCACATGATCGAACCCCTCGCACTCGGTGCCGTGTTTAACATAAGCGGGCTTGTCGGCGTTAGAGTCACCGGGCCTATTCTCGGCCTGGGGCGGATACTCGCCGTTCTCCCGGTAGTACTCCTCCAGACACATTTTGATGTTCTCAATGCGTGCCAGGCTCCTCGCCCGCGCGGTTCGCTCACCAACGAGCGTGTGAAGCTTGAGGACAATCCCGGCCAGAATCCCGATGATCACCACAACCACCAGAAGCTCAACCAGTGTAAAACCCCTGCGATTCCGCTGCTTTCTCATAGCGTCCTCCTTCACCTGCATATTGCAGCAGTAGCACAAACCATGCCGCCTGGCCATAGGTTCATTCAGAGATCTCGCGCAGAGACGCCAAGGAGAGAAACGTTATTCAGTTCCCCCTCTTTGCGCCTTTGCGTCTTTGCGCGAGAATCCCTCTCATCCTGCCTATCCTGTCTATCCATGTTAAGTCTTCTCCCTTCCCATCAGGCAGACATCGTGCCGATGATCGAAATGAGCGGCACAAACATGGCGATCACGATGACACCGATGATCAGGGCCAGCACGATGATCATGATCGGCTCAATCACCGATGTCAGACCCTCCACGGCCGTGTCCACTTCGTCATCATAGTTATCCGCGATCTTCACAAGCATCTCGGGCAATGCGCCGGTCTCTTCGCCGACGTCCACCATACTCACCACCATGCCGGGGAATACGCCGGTCTGCTCAAACGGCACGGCCATTGAATCACCTTCCTTGACGGCATCGTGAACCGTCTGGAGGGCAGCGGCGATCACGGCGTTCCCGGACGTGTCGCGCACGATGTTCAAGGCCTGCAGCACCGGCACGCCCGAACTCATCAGGGTGCCCAACGTCCGGGTCAGACGTGCAATCGCGGCCTTCTTGAACATCGAACCGAACATCGGCATCTTCAGGCGCATCTTGTCGCGAAAGACACGCCCGCCGCTGGTCTGACCAAACATCTTGTTGACCACGACCAACACGGCAATGACAGCGACAGCGACCAAGCCACGCGTCTTGACGAAGGTGCTGATCCCAATCACGAACTGCGTCAGCATCGGCAGTGCCTGTCCCTCAAGGAGGTCATTGAAGATCGCTTCGAATTTTGGAATCACGCTGGTCATCAGAAAGACAAGAATACCCATTGCGGCAACCAAGACCACGATCGGGTATACCATGGCGCTCTTGACCTTGTTCTTGATCTTTTCGGCCTTCTCCCCGAACTCGGCCAGTCGCTCGAGAACCACCTCCAGCACACCACCGGCCTCGCCGGCGCGGACCATACTGATGAAAAGCGGATCGAAGATCTTGGGATACTGTCCCAGCGCCTCGGAGAATGTGCCACCGCCTTCAACGGCTTCACCCATCCCGCTAAGCGCTTCACGCAGGGCCGGGTGCTTTTCTTGCTTCAGCAGAATACGAAGCCCGCGGAGCAGCGGCAAGCCGGCATCCACCAGCGTAGCGAGCTGTCGCGTGAAGACCATGAGCTGCTTGGGCTTGACCTTCGCCTGAAACATCTTGGGCATCTTGAGCTCCATGCTGAGCCCCTTACCGCCCCCACCGGCTGCGGCGGCACCACCTTTGCCGCCGCCAACCTGCGTAACTTTCGTAGGAAACAAGCCGCGTGCGCGGACCGCCGAAACCGCTTGGGACTGGCCTTCGGCATCAATAGTGCCCTGGACTTCGCTCCCCTTGGAATCCATCGCGACATAACGAAATTTTGCCATCAGATAACCTCCCCAATTTCGAGGTCATCATACGTGAGAGAAGCGGCGATTGGCAAGGAGATAGAGAGGGAGGAACAATCGAACAGTTGAACAATCGAAC
>JAOZSS010000004.1:28028-48724 GCA_029939545.1 Kiritimatiellia bacterium
GAACAATCGAACAGTTGAACAATCGAACTACGAAGGCAGAGAACGAAGTGAAAGACGAACAGCCGAACGAGGAATGCATGATCGGCGCCAAAAAAAGAAGCCCCGCCGAATGGCGGGGCACTTCGTAGTTCGATTGTTCGGCTGTTCAAGTGTTCGATTCTTCAGTCTTTTTCGCGGTCTTCCGCTTCTTGTCGGGCGCGTCAACGCCGACCCACTCGAGAATGGCCATCTCGGAGCCGTCGCTGTAGCGCTGTCCGAGCTTGGTGATGCGGGTGTAGCCACCCGGGCGCTCCTTGAACTGGGGCGCGATCTCGTCGAAAAGCGTAGCCACGCGCTCGGGACGGCGAAGCGTGGCAATCGCCTGTCGGCGCGCCGCCAGCGTACCTTTCAGACCCAGTGTAACCATCTTCTCGGCCACGCGACGGGACTCCTTAGCCTTCATCAGTGTCGTCTTGATCCGCTTTTCTTCAATCAGGTGACAGACCAGCGATGCCATCAGCGCCTTGCGGTGCGAGCTGCTACGTCCCAGCTTCTTGTCTCTAACTTGGTGCCGCATTTCAGATTCCCCAGTTCAATGAGCGATCTATTCGCTTTCTTCTTCGATCTCGACACTCTCAAGCAGGTCGGCATCGAACGTCATACCCAAGCCTAGGCCGAGATCCACGAGCTTGCTCTTGATTTCGTTGAGCGACTTCTTTCCAAAGTTACGGTACTTCAGCATGTCGGCTTCGGTCTTCTGCGCCAGCTCACCCACCGTGGTGATGTTGGCGTTGTTCAGGCAGTTGGCCGCGCGGACACTGAGTTCGATCTCATTGACACTCATGTTGAGCTTCGTGCGCAGATCCTCGCGTTCCTCGTCGACCTGCGACTCGGCCTCTTCGAACTCGACCATCTTCTCGTCGTAGCTGACGAAGACATCGAGATGATGGCGCAGAATGGCCGATGCCATCGTCAGCGCATCATCCGGCCCCACGCGCCCGTCGGTCCATACGTCGATGACGAGCTTATCGTAGTCGGTGCGCTGCCCCACGCGGGTATTCTCGGTGGAGAAGTTTACGCGACGCACGGGCGAGAACACAGCGTCGAGCGGAATACGCCCGATCTCCTGCTCGCCATCCTTCGACCACTCGGCGGGATGGAACCCACGACCGATCTTAACTTCCAGTTCCATCTCGAGTTTGCTGCCATCCGAGAGCGTGGCGATGTGCTGATCGGGGTTGAGCACCTCGACAGCGCCACTGGCCGCAATCTCAGACGCCGTGACTTCGCCCGGGCCCTTGGCCTTGATGACCAGCTTGCCGGGATCACGGGTATAGGCCTTCAGTAAAACCTGCTTCAGGTTCAGGATAATATCGGTGACATCTTCCACGACGCCCGGCAGGGCGCAAAACTCGTGGTCGGCACCGGTGATCTTGACAGAAACGATTGCCGCGCCCTCAATCGAGGATAGCAGCACGCGACGCAGGGAGTTCCCTATCGTTCGGCCGTAGCCAATCTCAAAGGGTTCGGCCACGTAGCTGGCATAGGTTTCGGTCGCACTGCTCTCGTCCTTGACGACGGAGCGAGGCATCTCAAATCTGCTTACACGTATAGGCATGGTCTGTTTATCCTTTCCAAAAGGTGCAAAGCGTCTAGCAACTTACTTCGAGTACAGTTCGACGACCAACTGCTCGTCCACGATCGGTGCAATTTCATCACGAGTAGGGATACGCGAGTACTCACCGCGGACCGCCGACTCATCCATCGTCATCCAGGTCGGCACTTCGCGACTCTGGGCCAACTCAAGGTTGCGCCGGGCTTCCTCGCGACTCCGCTCACGATCACGCACGGTGACCACGGCGCCGGCCTGCAACACCATCGAAGGCACGTTGGCCTTGCGGCCGTTGACGAGCACGTGGTTGTGCGAAACCATCTGGCGCGCCGCACGACGCGAAGGCGCCAGCCCGAGGCGATAGACGATGTTATCGAGCCGCGATTCCAGCATCTGGAGCAGCAGCTCGCCGGTCACGCCCTTGCGTGCCGCGGCACGTGCAAAGAAAAGCCGGAATTGTTTCTCGCGCAGACCATACTGACGACGCAAGCGCTGTTTCACGCGCAACTGTGTGCCGTAGTCGGACATCTTGCGGGGACGACGTTGGTTGTGCATGCCGGGAGCGGGGCGTCCGACCTCGATTGGGCACTTCGCCATCGTGCAGCGTGCGCCCTTGAGGAACAACTTCATACCCTCGCGACGACATCTCTTACATGCGGGTCCGGTATACCTACCCATCAGACTCTCCTCCGCTTCCGCTGACGACAGCCGTTATGGGGCATCGGCGTCACATCCTTGATCACGCTTACTACCAGCCCGGATGTCTGCAGCGCCCGGATGGCGGACTCTCGGCCTGACCCGGCGCCTTGTACATGGACTTCTACTTCGTGCATGCCTTTGGCCACGGCTTGGCGTGCGGCATCCTGCCCCACCATCGTGGCGGCAAACGCCGTACTCTTGCGCGATCCTTTGAAACCGGCGCGCCCGGCGCTCGACCAGGAAATCACACCGCCGCGCATGTCTGAAATTGAAACGAGCGTGTTGTTGAAGGTCGCCCGGATGTGGGCGATACCCACGCTGGTGCCCATGCGGCGACCGCGTTTGGCCGCCGGAGCGGCCTCAGCGACAGCCTCGCCTTCGGCGGCGGGTTTTTCTTCGCCCTCAGCCACAGGGTCTGCTGCTTCGGCAGGTGCTTCTGCCTTGGCCTCAACCACGGGGGCTTCTGCGGCAGGAGCCGGAGCGGCTTCGCTCTCATCAGTGGTCTCGACGGGTTCCTCAGCGGACTCCGTCGCGGGGGCTTCTTCAGCCGCCGCTTCGGCGGCTGGCGCTTCCTCGACGACAGGCTCCGCAGGGGTTTCCGCTTCCACGGACGACGCGTCCGTCTCCACGACCTGCTTTTCCGCGGTCTCGGCAGCCTCGGCGCTTTCGGGCGCCTCGGATGTATTCATATCTTTTTCTTCAGCCATGTCTTCTCTGTTCCTCGGTTAACTACTTCTTAGCTGCAGAACGCGCTTCCTTACCGCGTATGGCACCGACGGTGCGGCGCGGCCCCTTGCGTGTACGGGCGTTGGTGCTGGTCCGCTGACCTCTCACCGGCAAACCGCGCCGATGCCGCAACCCTCTGTAACTTCCAATGCTGATCAGGCGGCGGATATTCTGAGACGTTTCGCGACGCAGGTCGCCTTCCACGCGGAAGCGCGTCTGGATCACGCCCAGCAGACCTCGCAGCTCTTCGGGGGTTAGATCGTCGGCTTTCTTACCCGGATCGATCTTGGCTTCCTCGAGAATCGCCGTCGAACGGGCCGGCCCCACTCCGTGAATATAGCGCAACGCATACTCGATGCGCTTCTGGCCCGGAATATCTACACCTAGTAATCTCGGCATGGTCTTACCCTTCTGCTCTGTCCAACACTATCCCTGGCGCTGTTTATGCCGGGGGTTCGTGCAAATCACGCGCACGACGCCCTTGCGTCGAATCACTTTACAGCGTTCGCAAATCCTTCTGACTGAACTACGTACTTTCACGTTATTGTCCCTGCCTTCCCGCAAAAAACTGAGTAGGGTAGAATAACCATCCCCCTGAAGTCCAACAAAAAAAGTGCTATTCTTGCCCCAACGTCAGTATTTCAGCCCGTCCATCACACACCACCACAGTGTGCTCAAAATGGGCCGACGGGCGCCCGCTTCGCGTCAACACGGTCCACCCATCCGCCTGAACGTCGACTGCTGCTGTGCCGATGTTCACCATCGGCTCAATCGCAATCGTCGTTCCCGCCTTCAACCGCGGCCCCTTTCCCGACTTCCCGAAGTTAGGCACCTGCGGATCCTCGTGCATGGTCTGTCCGATACCATGTCCCACAAAATCTCTCACCACGAACAGCCCGGCCTCCACGGCCGTCCGTTCAATGGCGTGCGACACGTTCGAGAGCCGCGCGCCGGCACAGGCTTCCGCAATGCCGACATAGAGCGCCTTCTCGGTCGTCTTCACGAGGTGAATCACCTCGCGATCCGTTACCCCCACCATCACGGTGGTTGCCGTGTCGCCAATGTAGCCGTCGTAACGAACCCCGACGTCTATACTTACTACATCGCCAATCTCTATCTCAAGCGGACCCGGAATGCCGTGTACGACTTCGTCGTTCACAGACGTACAGATCTGCCCCGGGTAACCACGGTATCCGAGGAAGGCACTTTCGCCGCCCAACTCCTTTATCCGCTTCCCCGCAAACTCACTCAACTCACCCGTCGTAACGCCCGGTGCCACCATCGCAGCGACCTCGTCGCGCACCGTTGCCGCCATCCGACCGCTGATACGCATCTTCTCAATTTCAGCGGGCGTCTTGACAATAATCATGCGATGGCGGACTGCAGCTTGCCCTCAATCTCGATCATCAGCGAATCAACGCCCTGATCGGAATCCAGGCTGACGAGCAGTCCCTTCTCCTTGTACCGCGCAATCAGACTCTCGGTCTGGTTGTTGTAGACATCGAGACGGTTCGCAATGGTCTCTTCGTTATCATCCTTACGCTGGTACAGCTCTCCCCCGCATGCATCACACACGCCCTCAACCTTGGGCGGAATGTTGATGATATGAAAACTGGCTCCGCAGTCTTTACAGACGCGACGACCGGTCAGCCGCTGAATAATTACTTCGCGCGGCGTGGCCAGGAAAAACACAAAATCAATCTTGCTGCCGCGTCCAGCCAGGCTCTCGTCCAGCAGGTCCGCCTGAGCGAGCGTACGGGGGAACCCGTCAAAGAGGTAGGCTGCCTCGGGATCACCGGCTTCGAGGCGCTTCTCGACGATACGGATGATAACCTCGTCAGGAACCAGCTCGCCGCGTTTCATGTAGCCTTCGGCGTCCCGCCCTACTTCGGTACCGTTGGCGACCTCTTCGCGAAGCATGTCGCCGGTGGCGAAATGCACATAGCCGCCACGGTCACCGCGCAGACGCTCGGCCACGGTGCCCTTCCCTGATCCGGGAGGTCCCAATAAAATAACAACTTTCATAATCTTAAAGTCCCAAGTTCTGACTCCTGAATTCTGAATCCTGACTCCTGCGTTTTTACCTACGGCTACGTAGCTTCCCCTTCTTCAGGAACCCATCGTAGTGCCGCATCAACAGGTGCGACTCAATCTGACGCATGGTGTCTAACGCCACGCCCACAATAATCAGTAAGCTTGTTCCGCCCAGGAAAGATGCCACCAGGAACGGAATATTGAACTGCTTGTGCAAGATGGATGGCAGGACGGCAATGACGGTCAGACCGATCGCCCCGATCAGGGTGATGCGGGTCATGGTCTTGTCAAGAAACTCAGCCGTGGGACGCCCGGGCCGAATACCGGGGACGTAGCCGCCGTTGCGCTTCAGGTCATCCGCTATCTGCAGCGGGTTGAACTGTGTGGCGACCCAGAAATAGGAGAAGAAGAGGATCAGAATCGCGTAGACGACAATGTAGAGCGGCTCACCCATCTGTAGAGCGGAGCTCAGCGTCTTCGTGAAGTGCAGATCGATTTTACCGATCAGGGCGGTCGGGAAGGCCAGCATCGCGCCGGCAAAGATGATAGGCATCACGCCGGAGTAGTTCACACGCAACGGCATATAGGTGTTCTGACCGCCATAGACCTTGCGACCCACCACACGCTTGGCTGTGTGGATCGGAATCTTGCGCTGGCCTTGCGTCAGGGCAATGGTGCCGGCGACCACAAGGAAAAACAGGATGGCCACGCCGATAAGATGGAAGATGGAGAACCGGGCCACGCCGTCAACCCGCTTGAACATACCAGCCATCATGTAGACCGCCATCGGCAGGCGACTCACGATGTTGATCGTGATAATCAGGGAAATCCCGTTGCCAATGCCACGCTCGGTGATCTGCTCGCCCAACCACATGATCAGCATGGTGCCCGTGGTCATGGCGAGAATAGTCAGCAGGATGAACGGCACGCCGGGATTGTGCACCAGAACCACGCCGCGCCCCAAGCCCAAGGCTCCCGGGTTCTGCAGACTCAGCGCGAGGAAGAGTGACTGCACCACACAAATGACGAGGGCCAAGTAACGGGTGTACTGGGTCAACTTCTGGCGCCCCGAATCCCCTTCACGCGCCAAGCGCTCGAGGGCCGGCACGATAGCCGTCATAAGCTGAAGAATGATGGAGGCACTGATGTACGGCCAAATGCTGAGCGCACCCACGGCACACTTGCTCAGGGCGCCGCCGCTGAACAGGTCGATCCAGCCCATGAATCCACCCCCGGCGGTGTTCTGGATGCTTCGAATGGCGGCCTGCAACGCGGCAGCATCCACACCCGGGGTCGGCACACTCGTCACGATACGGCAGATAAAGATCAGCCCAAGCGTGAAGAGAATCCGCTGCCTGAGCTCCGGAATCTTGAAAGAATTGGCGAATGCCGACAGCATGCTTGCTCCAAATTATGCTTCGTTACAGGTTCCACCTGCAGCTTCAATCTTCGACCGTGCCGACGCACTGAACGCGTGGGCTGTCACGGTGAGTTTGCGATCCAGCTCACCCACGCCCAGGATCTTGACCCCGTCATGGTTGCCATTGGTAAGCCCGGCCGCACGCAGTATCTCCGGCGTCACTTCACTGTCCGCATCAAACGCGTTGAGTGCACTGACATTCACGCCGATATACTCGGTCCGAGCAGGATTCTTGAAACCACGCTTGGGCAGCCGACGGATCAGGCGCATCTGGCCACCTTCGAATCCGGCTTTGTGCTTGTTACCCTTGCGGGCCATCTGTCCCTTATGCCCTTTACCAGAGGTCTTCCCGGTGCCGGAGCCCATGCCGCGGCCCAAACGCTTACGGCGATGCTTAGAACCGTCGGCTGTAGTGAGTGTATGCAAGTCCATTGTCTAAACCCCTTACGCTTTGCCACGCATGGCAAACACTTCCACACGTGACTTGAGCTGATTTAGCGCCGCGAAGGTGGCCTTCACCACGTTAAGTTGATTGCTGCTGCCCAGCGACTTACCCAGGATGTCACGCACGCCGGCCACTTCGAGCACGGCGCGCATGCCGCCTCCGGCAATCACGCCGGTACCCGGCGACGCCGGGCGCAACAGCACCTGACCGCCATCGCACACGCCCTTGACCTCGTGTGGGATCGTACGATCCTTCATGCACACCTTCACCAGCGACTTCCGGGCGATCTCGCCGCCCTTGCGGATGGCGTCGGCCACTTCGTTGGCTTTGCCGAACCCGTAGCCCACGAGGCCGTCGCGGTTACCCACGACCACCACCGCACTAAAGCTAAAATTACGTCCACCCTTCACGACCTTGGAGCAGCGGTTTACAAACACCACGCGCTCTTCGAATTCAGGCTGGCTCTCTTTTTCTTTCCAATTAGGTCTCACGGCTACTTATCCTCCTCGCCGGCATCCTTCGGGGCGGGCACCGCAGTGTCCCCAATCGAGAGCCCGCTTGCCACGGCCGTATCCACAACAGCCTTAATCCGACCATGAAAGTGGAATCCGCCCCGGTCGACCACGACCTGCTTCACCCCTCTCGCGTCGGCCAACTCGGCAATCCTGCGCCCCAGCTCCTCTGCCGCCGCTATGTTCTTGCGGCCGCCCGTGCGGGCTGCTACCAGGGTTACGCTATTCTCATCGTCGATCAGCTGCACCTGCAGGCTGGTGACCGACTTGAAGATCGCCATGCGCGGACGCGCCTCGGTCCCGCTGATCTTCCGCCGCACACGGCGGTGGCGAGCCACTCGATACTCGGTTCTTGTCTTAAGCTGCATCGTCCAATTCCTCTATGCGACCGTCTTGCCGACCTTGCGCCGGATCCGCTCGCCCTTGTACTGCACGCCCTTGCCCTTGTAGGGCTCTGCGGGGCGGAACCCGCGGATACGTGCGGCGGTATCGCCCACCATCTGCTTATCGGCACCACTCACAGTGATGACCGTCCCCGAGTCGTTCACGGCCAAGCTAATCCCGTCTTTGACCGTATAGATGACCGGACTGGAAAGGCCCACCAACATATTCAGCGTCTGCCCCTGCACCGAAGCGCGGAAACCGACACCCGATATCTCGAGCTGTTTCTCGAAGCCCTTGGAGACGCCTGCCACCGCGTTGGCGATCAGGCTGCGCATGAGACCGTGCAGGCTCTTCTGTTCGCGGTGATCGCTTGAACGCGTCACGTTCACCTGGCTGCCCTCGACGGCCGCGTCAATTCCATCCGGAAGATCGACCGTCAATTCGTCCTTGGCACCCTTGACGATGGCCTGTCGGCCATCCACGCGCACCTCGACACCCGCCGGCACATCAATTGGTTTCTGTCCTATCCTCGACATCGTCCACTCCTCACCTACAAACCACGGCTACCAGATTGAGCACAGCACCTCGCCACCAACATTCTGGCCGCGCGCCTCGCGGTCGGTCAGAACGCCCGACGAGGTACTCAGCACGGCGATGCCCTGCCCGGCCAGAACGCGCGGGACCTTGGCGGCCACCACGTAATGGCGCAGTCCGGGACGGCTTTCGCGCTTCAGCCCGCGAATAACCGGCTCATGCTCTTCCGTGTATTTCAAATTCAACTTAAGGCTCTTCGGGGTGCCGCCTTCAACGGCGTAGTCCGAGATGAACCCTTCGCGCTTCAACACTTGGGCAATTTCGCTCTTCAGGCGAGAGTGCGGCATATCAACCGTCTCGTGGCCCGCCTTATGCGCGTTACGAATGCGCGTCAACATATCGGCAATGGGATCCGACCAACTCATCTTCTCTCCTTCGTCCTACCAGCTTGCCTTCGTCACACCAGGAATCTGTCCCGACACGGCCAGTTCCCTGAAACAGAGCCGGCACAACTTAAACTTGCGCATATACGCACGCGGCCGCCCACATTGAACACAACGGTTGTAGCCACGAACCTTAAACTTCGGGTCCCGCGCTGCCTTGGCAATAAGTGATGTCTTAGCCAACTTAAACTCCTTCGTCTTTCTTTTTCGCAAAAGGCATACCCAGGAGGGCCAACAGCTCGTAGGCCTCCTTGTCGTTACGTGCGGACGTAACAATCGTCACGTTCATCCCCTGGGCGCTCCCCACCTTGTCAGGATTCACCTCCGGAAAAATGGTCTGGTCTTTCAACCCGAGCGTGTAGTTGCCCTTGCCATCAAAGGCCTCCGTCGGCACGCCCCGGAAGTCGCGAATGCGCGGCAGTGCCGCGTTGATCAGGCGATCCACGAACTCATACATGCGCGTTCCGCGCAGTGTGACCTTGGCGCCGATGGTCATGCCTTCGCGCAACTTAAAGTTAGAGATGCTGTTGCGGGCTTTCGTCATCACCGGCAGCTGCCCCGTAATCTGGGCCAGCTCCCCGGCATGTGCCTTCTGAGCATCCTTGTCCACAATCCCCAACCCCATGTTTACCACAACCTTGCTCAGCTTCGGCAGCTGCATCGGGTTGCTCATCCCCAGCTTCTCTTTGAGAGCCGGAAGGGCTTCCGTATTATATCGTTCTTTCAGCGTCGACATGCTTGTCCTCAACTGTCAAATGCGTGACCGCAGGCTTTGCACTTGCGGATACGCCGTTCGCCATCCTGGGCCCGACCAGTACGCACGCCCTTTTTACAATCCGGGCAGTACAGCAACACGTTCGAGAGCGCCATGGGCTTCTCTTTTTCCACGATACCGCCCTGGGGCGTATCCTGCGTCTTACGCAGCGTCTTCTTGCCGAGGTTTACGCCCTCAACAAGTACACGCCCCAGACCCGGAATCACCTGCAGCACTTTGCCGCTCTTGCCGGCGTCCACGCCTGCAATCGCCGCAACCGTATCGCCCTTCTTAATGCGCGGTATACTCACGCTTCCATCCCTCCATCAACTCGAGGTACGAACATTCGAACAGCCGAAGTACGAACAGCCGAACATTCAAACCCAGAACTCACAACTCAGCTTGCCACGCCGTAGCCCCAAGGGGCGAAGGCTCGAAATCCCTAAAGAACCTCAGGCGCCAACGAGATTATCTTCATATAGTTCTTTTCGCGCAACTCCCTCGCGACCGGCCCGAAGATACGGGACCCAATCGGGCTCTTGTTGGCGTCCACAATCACCACCGCGTTGTTGTCAAAACGCAGGTGCGACCCATCCGAGCGAGCCACGGGGTGCTTCGTGCGCACAATCAGCGCATCGCACACCGAGCCCTTCTTGATCGCGCTGTTGGGCTGTGCTTCTTTGACCGACACCTTGATGATGTCGCCCACGTAGGCATAGCGCTTGCGCTGGCCCAGGACGCGAAAGCAGCGAACGCGTTTCGCGCCCGTGTTATCGGCCACTACCAGATCAGTTTCTTCAGCAATCACAGCCTTGTCTCCTTAGTGTCCGCGGTGCAACCCCTCAGGCCACCGTCTCCACCGCTTCAATCGCGGTCACGCGCCAGCGCTTCATCTTACTGTAAGGCCGGCATTCCTCAATCTGTACCTTGTCGCCAACCTTGGCTCGGCTGTTCTCATCATGCGCATGAAACTTGCGGTGTATCCGCACGACCTTGCTGTACATCGCGTGACGGCGCCGGGTCTCGACCCGCACCACCACCGACTTCGCGCCGCTCACACTCACGACCGTACCGTTGCGCTGCTTGCGTGTAACCTGTCGATTCTCTGTCTTTTCCGTCATATCTCGATCCCCGTGGAACGTTCCCGCCCAATGCTAGGCCTGCTGGGCCCGCTCCTCTATAACCGTCTTGATCCGTGCCACGTCGCGCCGCAGCGTCCGCATCTGCAGTGGCGAATGCGATCCATCGCCCACGCGCTGCATCATGCGCACGTTCGCCAGCTCACTACGCGTTTCGTCCATGAGATTCCGCAGTTCCTCGTCGGTCTGCTCTCTCAAGCTGCTTGCTTTCATCGCCATGGTCTTCCTGCCTTATCGACGCGCCTTACCCTTCGCGCGTTATAAACTTGGTCCTCAAACCCAGCTTCGCATCCGCCAGACGCAGGGCTTCCCGCGCCAACTGCTCGGACACACCAGCCACTTCAAATAACATCATGCCGGGACGCACCACGGCCACCCAGTACTCTGGGTTTCCCTTACCCTTACCCATACGCACTTCGATCGGCTTCTGGGTAATGGGCTTATCCGGAAAGATGCGAATCCACAGACGGCCACGACGCTTCATGCGGCGATTGATTGCCACGCGGCAGGCTTCGATCTGCGTGCTCTTGATCCAGCCACGCTCCATCACCCTAATTCCATACTCGCCGAACGACAGGCTGGCTCCGCTCTTGGCCATCCCCTTGCGGCTACCCCGCTGCACCTTGCGGTGCTTCACTCTCTTAGGCATTAAAGGCATTGTTTAGATTCTCCTCTTCCGGCAACCTAGGCGGCCTGCTTTTCATCTTTCTTGCAGATCCACACCTTGACGCCAATGCGTCCGGCCGTGGTGGGCGACTCCGCGAACCCGTACTCGATATTCGCACGCAGGGTATGCAGCGGAATCTTGCCTTCCTTGTACCACTCCACCCGCGACAGTTCGGCACCGCCTAGGCGCCCGCTCACGCGGATCTTAATTCCTTCGACGCCCAAGTCCATGGCGAGCTTGATCGCCCGCTTCATGGCGCGACGGAACGACACACGGCGCGCCATCTGCATGGCAATGTTTTCGGCGACGAGCTGAGCGTTCGTGTCGGCATCGCGGATCTCCTGGATCTCGATGTAGACCTCTTTGCCAGTCATGCGCGACAGTTCCACGCGGATACGCTCAATATCCTGCCCCTTGCGCCCAATCACGATGCCAGGTCGCGCGGTAAAGATGTTCACGCGTACCCGGTTGGCATAGCGCTCGATCCGAACCTGCGCCACGGCAGCGTTCTCCAGACGTTTCTTGACCAGCTCGCGAATCTTGAGATCCTCGTTGAGCAGGTTCCCAAATTCTTTCTTGGGACTGAACCAGCGTGAACGCCAGTCCTTGTCTACTGCGAGCCGCAGCCCGATTGGATTAGTCTTCTGACCCAAAACGTTGCTCCCTTTCCCCTCCGACTACGCTGCGTCGGACTCCTGTCCGTCCGTCAGGACGATCTTGATATGACACATACGCTTCTTAACCGGCCGAATGCCGCCTCGTGCACGTGACCAGTACCGCTTCATCCGCGGTCCCTCTTCGATCACTGCTTCCTTAACCGTCAACTCGTCAACCGCCAGTTTCGCGTTGTTCTCCGCGTTGGCGATTGCCGACTTCAAAGTCTTGCCAATCAACCCGGCTGCTTTGCGGGCGCTGAAATCCGTTATCTTCAACGCATCCGCCACGGGCAGGCCCTGCATCTTGCGGGCCAGATCACGCGCCTTGCTAGGCGAGAGCCGCGCAAACTTGGTTCTTGCTGTTACTTCCATGAGTCCAACCCCAGTTCCTGTGACGCTGACGGCGCCCTATTTCAGCGCCTTCGTCTTATCGGTGTGCGAGCCATGACGGCGAAATGCCCGCGTCGGGGCAAACTCACCGAGGCGATGCCCCACCATATTCTCCGTCACAAACATCGAAATGTGCTGTTTGCCATTGTGAATGGCGAACGTGTGGCCGACGAACTCCGGTACGATCATCGAGCGACGCGACCAGGTCTTGATCGGTCGCCGGTCGCCAGACCGGTTCATCCGCTCTACCTTCGTGAGCAGCTTGGGCTCAACGTAGAACCCTTTCTTTAGTGAACGCGCCATAGCCTATTTTCTCCGCTTAACAATAAATTTGCTGGATGTCTTCCGGCGCGAACGGGTTTTGCCGCCCTTCGCCAACTTGCCCCACGGTGAAACGGGATGTCCGCCACCGGAGGTACGGCCTTCGCCACCGCCCATGGGATGGTCCACCGGGTTCATCGCCACACCACGCACCGTGGGACGGCGACCACGCCAGCGTGCGCGTCCGGCCTTGCCGTCCACGATACTGGAATGTTCCGAGTTGCCCACCTGCCCGATCGTCGCCATGCACTTGACGTTGATCAACCGGATCTCACCGGATGGCAGCTTTATTTGGGCATACTTACCTTCACGCGCCATGAGCTGAGCGCCCACACCGGCACTGCGCACGATGCGCGCTCCGCGCCCGGGCTCCAGTTCGATATTGTGAACCGTCAATCCCAGCGGAATATTCTCCAGCGGCAGAGCGTTGCCCACGATCGGCTCCGATTCCGGACCGGACGCGAGCATCGTATCCACCTCCAGACCACCCGGGGCCAGGATATAGCGCTTCTCGCCGTCGACATAAAACAGCAGCGCAATGTTGGCAGAACGGTTCGGATCGTACTCAATGGCCGCGACGCGTGCCGGCACGCCGGTCTTCTCACGACGGAAATCGATCTCGCGGTAACGACGCTTGGCCCCACCACCACGATGCCGCACCGTGATGCGGCCAGCCGAGTTGCGGCCCGATGTGCGCCTCTTGCCCTTCGAAAGAGCTTTCTCCGGCGTAGTCTTGGTAATCTCTTCAAACGTCGAGACCGTTGCAAACCGCCTGCCGGGTGTTATCGGATTGTATTTTCTTACAGCCATATTACCTTCTCCCCCCAGAGGACCCGCGCCTAGGCGAGTTCGATCCGGCTCCCCTCATCCAGGGTAACGATCGCCCGCTTCCAGTCCGCCCGCTTGCCGTAGCGCACGGTGCGTTCACGCTTGCGCTTGCCTGCGTACCGCATCGTGTTAACCGACTTCACCGACACGTTGAACTGCTCTTCAACCGCCTCTTTAATCTCCGGCTTGTTGGCCGAACATGCGACGCTGAAGAAGTACTTGTTGCCTGTCTCGGTCTGGAGTGTGCCCTTCTCCGTTAACTGAATCTCTTTAATAATCGCGTCCGCATGCTTTTTCATGCCGCTGCTCCCTTCGCGGCGCGCGGCGTCAAGCGCGACTGCAACGCATCCATGGCCGCCTTACTGATCACTATTCGCGAATACCGCAGAAGCTGGTAGGTGTTCAGGCTCTCGGCCGAGGTCAGCTCCACCCGCTCCACGTTTTTCGCCGCCTGCGCCAACACCGGTGTCACCTGGTCCACCACCAGAATCGCGGGGGCGGCCACGTTGATGGCCTCTAGCAGGGCTACCAAATCCTTAGTCTTGCCGCTATCCACGGCGATCTCGTCAATGACGAGCACTTCGTCGCCGGCCACCGCCTCGCTGAACGCGCGCTGGAAGGCCAGCTTCGCAACCTTGCGATTGATCTTGCCGCCGTACTCACGCGGAGTCGGACCAAATGCCACGGCACCGCCACGCCACACGGGCGACTGCTTGTACCCGGCACGGGCACGTCCGGTACCCTTCTGCTTCCACGGCTTTGCACCTGTACCGGCCACTTCGCCCTTGGACTTGGTCGAGGCGCTTCCGGCACGCCGACGCGCCTGGTAACGCACCACCGACTCGTGCACGGCTTGCCCGCCCTGGTCCTGAACCATCAGGTCGTCCGGGAAGTCAAGCCCGGCCAGATCGGCACCCTTGGAATCACACATGCGAATCTTACTCATCAGCCCTTACCTCCCGCCGAGGCGCCCTTTTTAAGCGCCTTGCGCACGGTAACAATAGCCCCCTTCGGACCCGGCACCGCACCGCGAACCAACAGCACGTTGTCTTCGCCGCGCACGGCCACGATCTTCAGGTTCTGGGTCGTCACCTGCACATGGCCCATGTGCCCGGGCATCCGCTGCCCCTTGGCGACACGTGCCGGATAGGAACACTGTCCGATCGAACCCACGCGGCGACGCGCATGTCCACCGTGCGTCATACGGCCACCGGCCATGCGGTAACGCTTGACGACACCGGCGAAGCCGCGTCCCTTGGTGACGCCCTCGACATCCACGAACTCCACACCCTCGAAAATATCAGCGCCGAGCATATCCCCGGCCTTGACCTCGTCATCGGCCTCAACCTTGAACTCACTCAGGTGGCGGCAGAACGGCACGCCAGCCTTGCTGAATCGGGCTGCCTCGGCCTTGGCCAACCGCTTTTCCTTGGTCTCGCCAAATCCAACCTGTACAGCCTCGTAACCATCCGTCTCGGTGGTCTTGCGCTGTACGACCGGGCAGGGTCCCACGGCCAAAACTGTCACGGGTACACGTACCCCGTTCTCGTCGTACACCTGCGTCATACCTAGTTTTTGTCCAATCAACGCTTGCATGATGCTCACTTAGATCTTGATGGTTATGTCTACACCCGCCGGCAGGTTGAGCTTCTTCAGCTCGTCCACTGTCTTCGAGGTCGGCTCCACGATGTCCAGCAACCGCTTGTGCGTACGCACTTCGAACTGGTCCATCGACTTCTTATCCACGTGCGGGCTCCGGTTTACCGTATACCGCTCGATACGTGTGGGCAGCGGCGTCGGGCCAACCACCTGTGCTCCCGTGCCCCGGGCTGTCTCGATAATGTCCTGAACCGCTTGGTCCAGTACGCTGTGGTCGTAGCCCTGCAGCTTAATTCTAATGCATTGACCTTGCATGCTTCTCCCTTGCTCGCCGTATCGTACCGGCCTGCCCTGCTTGCCCCGCCGTAGCTCTTGAGCGAAGGCGGGAGCCCCGTCGAAGGGCCATCATTGATTCAGTAATCTATCCTTCAGGTCGGCCGGAGCCACCGCGAAATGAGTCGGTTCCATAGTGTAAGTCGCCCGCCCCCGCGAGACCGAGCGCACCGCCGTCGAATACCCAAATAGTTCTGCCAGCGGAACAGCCGCCTTGACGATCTGCATATCGCCGATTGCGTCCATGCTCTGCACCTTGCCGCGGCGCGAGTTGATATCGGAAAGTACCTCGCCCATGTAGTCGGCCGGCGTGACGACCTCGACCGCCATGATCGGCTCGAGGATCTCGGGCGTGGCCGCCATGACGGCTTCGCGCAGGGCCATAACGGCCGCGGTTCTGAACGCGGCCTCCGAAGAGCTTTCCTGATCGAACGCACCGCCGGTCACCCGCACGTTGATATCTGTTACCGGGTATCGGACCAGCACGCCGGTGATCAGGCCATCGTTGATGCCATCCTGCACGGACGACTTGAACTCCCGGGGTATCTGCGTGTCGGAAATATCGACGCTGATCGTCGTGCCCGCCCCGCGCTTGGCCGCGCGGACCTCGAGCGCCACTTTGGCGTACTGGCGGCTGCCGCCGAACTCGCGATCGAACACATGCGTGGCCGCACCGGAGGCCATAATGGTCTCGTGGTAGGACACCATTGGACGTCCGCTGTTGGTCACGACGCCGTACTCGCGATCCATGCGGTCCTTCAAAATTTCGAGGTGCAGCTCGCCCATACCACTCAGGATGGTCTGCCCGGTCTCGGCATCGGTCCGCACGACGCAGGTGGGATCCTCGGCCGAAAGCGCCGCCAGTGCGGCATCCAGCTTATCCTTGTCAGCGCGGGTCTTCGGCTCGATAGCCATAAACATGACCGGCTCGGGGAAGCGAATGCCCATCAGCTCGACGGGGGCGTTCTCGGCACAGAGTGTATCGCCCGTCGTGGTATCCTTCAGACCCACCACGGCACCAATCTCGCCGGAATGCAGGACCTCGACCTCAGTACGATCGTTGGCGTGCAGGCGGATCAGCTTCAGAACGCGCTCGCGCTTCTTCGTGCGCGGATTGAAAACGTTCTGGCCCCTGCTCAGGTGACCAGAGTAGATCCGCACGAAGGCAAGACGCCCTACATAGGAATCGGTCGCCAGCTTGAAAGCAAGGGCACTGAACGTGCCGGCGTCATCCGGTGAACGCTCAACCGTGGACCCATCGCGCGGGTTTGTTCCCGTGATGGCAGGGACGTCCAGGGGCGACGGCATGAAATCAACGACAGCATCCAGAAGCTGTTGGACGCCCTTGTTCTTCAGTGAGGAGCCGCACAGCACAGGGACCACCTCGCCACTGATCACGGTACGACGGATCGCCGCCACGAGTACCTCGGGTGCGACATCGGCGTGCTCGAGGAACGCTTCAACCAGAGCCTCGTCCTTCTCGGCGATAGCTTCGATCATCTCGGCGCGTGCCTTCTCGGCGTCGGCGGCCAGCTCGGCTGGAATAGGTAACTGCGAGACCTCGGAGCCCAGGGTCTTCTCGTCGTAATCCATGGCGCGCATGTTGACCAGGTCGATCACACCGCGGAACGCGTCCTCGGCCCCGATCGGAAGCTGTACGGCCACCGCGTTGGAGCCCAGCTTGGTGCGCATGTCTTCTACGACGCGTTGGAAATCGGCACCCATGCGGTCCATTTTGTTGACGAATGCCACGCGCGGTACGCCATAACGGTTGGACTGACGCCACACGGTCTCGGACTGAGGTTGCACGCCACCTACCGCACAGAACACGCCAACGGCACCGTCAAGCACGCGCAACGACCGCTCGACCTCCATAGTGAAGTCCACGTGGCCCGGGGTGTCAATGATGTTGACCTGGTGGTCGCGCCAGAAACAGGTGGTGGCGGCGCTGGTAATCGTGATGCCGCGCTCCTTCTCCTGCTGCATCCAGTCCATGACCGCGGTGCCCTCGTGGACCTCGCCAATCTTGTGGACGATACCGGCGTAGTAGAGCATTCGCTCGGTGGTGGTAGTCTTCCCTGCATCAATATGGGCGATGATGCCGATATTGCGGACTTGGCACAGCGGTCTCAGACGATCGGCTACTTCGGCGGTGCCGGAGCGAGCAGACGACTTCTTTTTCTTCTTATGTTCCAAAACCGCTACCATCTTAAATCCATGACGTTCCCCTGCGACCTTAGTCGCAGGCAACGGAGATCTTAGCCTCCCGCGACTCCAGGTCGCAGGGGAGCAGATATTCCCGACCAGAAACCCCTTGTTCTCCTGTTTCCCTTTTCTACCACGCGTAGTGAGCGAACGCCTTGTTCGCCTGCGCCATCCGATGCGTATCGTCGCGCTTGCGGATCACCGACCCCTGCCCGTTATAGGCATCTATCAATTCCATGGCCATGGCCGGACCCATCGGTACGCCGCGACGCCCTTTGGAGGCCGCGAGAAGCCAGCGTAGTGCCAGCGCGAGCTGACGATCCCTGCTAATCTCAACCGGTACCTGGTAGGTCGATCCACCCACGCGCCGCGATTTCACTTCAACGCGCGGCTTCATGTTGTCAATCGCCTTGATCAGAACCTCGATAGGCTCATCTGACATCTTCTCGTCGATGTGGCTGAGCGCCCCGTAGACAATCCGTTCTGCGGTCGATTTCTTCCCGCAGCGCATTGTGAAGTTAATCACCTTCGCCACCAGCTCACTATTATAAGTGGGATCCGGTGCCAGGATTCTTCGTTCAGCTGTACGCCTTCTTGCCATGACCTGTCTTTCTCCTCACCCCGCGCCTGCGGGATGCTCCATATTCTATTTGGGTCGCTTGACCCCGTACTTCGAACGACCTTGCTTACGACCTTCTACGCCGAGGCAGTCCAGCGCACCGCGCACGATATGATAACGCACGCCCGGCAAGTCCGACACACGGCCGCCACGCACCAACACCACGCTATGCTCCTGGAGGTTATGACCCACACCCGGGATGTAGGCGGTCACCTCGAACCCGGACGTCAAACGCACACGGGCAACCTTACGTAACGCCGAGTTTGGTTTCTTCGGCGTACGGGTCATTACGGCCAGGCAAACACCACGTCGCTGGGGACAAGATGCCAGCGCGGGCGCCTTGCTCTTGCGGCGGGCCTGCTTACGGCCTTTCCTCACCAATTGATTGATCGTGGGCATAACTTTTTTCCCTTTTGGAACGCAAAAGCGAGCATGCTAGCAAAAGCGAGCGAGCCAACTCAAGCTCATCCTAACAATTCCTGCAACTTTTTCGCGGCTTCGTCGGACGGCACCTCGAGTTCCTCCTCGGGGAGCGGCTCGGCCAACGGAACCAGTTTGATATTCTTGTGCATCGGGAATCCGGTACCACCCGGAATCAGATGCCCCATGATCACGTTCTCTTTGAAACCATTGAGGTTGTCGACCCGCCCCAGTGTCGCCGCATCAGTCAGCACCCGCGTGGTGTCCTGGAATGATGCCGCAGAGATAAAGCTGTCGGTCTCCAGCGATGCCTTGGTAATACCCAGCAGGGCCGGCTGCGCCTCGGCGGGGCGCTTGCCCTCGCCCATGGCCTGCTCGTTCACCGCCAGGAACTTCTGTTTCATCACCTGCTCGCCCCACAGGAACTCGGTGTCGCCCGGGTTCGTGATGCGAACCTTGCGCAGCATCTGGCGCACGATGATCTCGATGTGCTTGTCGTTGATCTCGACGCCCTGTAGACGATAAACCTGCTGCACTTCGTTGACCAGGTACTCCTGAAGCTCCTGCGGACCGCAGACTTCCAGGATCTCCTGGGGCACGATCGGCCCTTCCGTGAGCTGCTGTCCCTTCTTCACATGATCGCCGCGGAAGACAACAATGTGCTTGCCCATCGGAATCAGGTGCTCTTCCACCGCACCGGTGGCCTCGTCGCGAATGATCAGGCAGCGCTTGCCGCGCTGGTTCTCGCCAAAGTCCACCACGCCCTCGATCTTGGCGATCTCGGCAGCATCCTTCGGGTGACGCGCTTCGAAGAGCTCCGCCACACGCGGCAGACCGCCGGTGATGTCCTTGGTCTTGGACTCTTTGCGCGGGGTCTTGGCCAGCAGTTCGCCCGGCTTTACCACCTGGCTCTTCTTAACCATGACGTGGGCACCGGCCGGAATACTGTAGAAGCCAAGCACCTCGTCGTTATCGGAACGACGGATGATGATCTGCGGATGCAAATCTTCCTTGGTTTCCAGCACGACAGTGCCGCGCAGGCCGGTCTGCTCATCGACCTCTTTCTTAACGGAGACGTTCTCGACAAAGTCATGGAAGCTGACGATACCTTCCTGTTCGGCCAGGACAGGAACGCTGTACGGATCCCACTTGGCGAGCGTATCGCCCTTCCTGACCGCACCGCCATCCTCGCAGAAAACAATCGCGCCCATCGCGGTGGTGTAACGCTCCAGCTCGTGGCCGGTGTCGTCGTGCACACTAATAGCACCGTTCTTGTTGAGTACCACCGGATCGCCCTCGGCATTACGTACAATACGCAAATCGTGGTAGCGCACCAAACCGGAGTTCTTGACGACCACTTCCGGCTGCTTGAAGACCGAGCTGGCCGTACCACCAATATGGAACGTACGCATCGTAAGCTGTGTGCCCGGCTCACCAATCGACTGCGCGGCGATGATCCCGGTAGCGGTACCCACCTCGACCAGGCGACCGGTCGCGAGGTCGCGCCCGTAACACCGGGCGCAGATGCCGCGACGCGATTCGCAAGTCAGGACGCTGCGGATCCTGATCGTTTCCAGTCCGGAGTCCTGAATCGCGACACACGTCTCTTCATCGATCATGCCGACGGCCGGGACAATCACCTTGTTCGATATGGGGTGCTTGATGTCGTTGAGGGCGGTACGTCCGAGGATACGGGTCGACAGGGAAACGAGCTCCTCGTCGCCCTCGGTAATGCCCGACACCTCGATGCCGTTCACCGTGTTACAATCCTGCTCGACGATGATGACGTCCTGCGAGACGTCAACGAGCTTGCGCGTCAGGTAACCGGCGTCGGCTGTCTTCAGCGCGGTGTCAGCCAGACCCTTGCGGGCACCGTGCGTGCTGATAAAGTATTCGAGGACGGTCAGTCCTTCGCGGAAGTTCGACACAATCGGACGTTCGATAATCTCACCGGACGGCTTGGCCATCAGGCCACGC
>JAOZSS010000177.1 GCA_029939545.1 Kiritimatiellia bacterium
CGAGCTTGTCGAGGAATCTCCCGCATTACCAGTGGCTTGAGATCCCTCGACTTCGGGATGACAAAACCGCTCGTTTCTCAGAGACTTATTGAGAAGTTACTCTCACCTCAATCCTTAAATCGCTCTCCGAGCGAGCCGCAAGGCTCACCCGAACTGCCTCAGAAATCTCATATCGTTTTCATAAAGCAACCGGATATCCGGGATGCCGTACCGGCTCATTGCGATACGCTCTATGCCCATGCCAAAGGCGTACCCAGTGGTTGTTTCCGGATCGTAGCCGACCTTCTCAAATACGCGCGGATCCACCATGCCGGCACCGGCAATCTCAATCCAGCCGCTGCCCTTGCAGACGCGGCAGCCGCCGCCGTTGCAGACATGGCAGGAAAAATCGCATTCCACGCTCGGCTCCGTGAACGGAAAAAAGTGGGGGCGAAACCGCACGGCCACGTCGGGCCCCATCATCTCTTGCGCAAAGTAGGCCAGCGTCCCTTTCAGGTCGGCCAGTGACACGTGGCTATCGACGTAGAGACCTTCGATTTGGTGGAAGTTGGCGCTGTGCGTAGCGTCGGCGGTGTCGCGGCGGTAGCAGCGGCCGGGTGTGACGATACGAACGGGCGGCTTGCGCGACTCCATAACTCGGATTTGGACCGGCGAGGTCTGCGTGCGAAGCAGGTGGCCGTCATCCAGCCAGAAGGTATCCTGTCGATCGCGCGAGGGATGGTAGCCGGGCGTATTGAGCGCTTCGAAGTTGTGGTAGGGCGTCTCGACATCGGGCCCTTCGGCCACGGTGAATCCCATCCGCCCGAAGATGGCCACGGCTTCTTCAATCACCGAGGAAATGGGATGGCGTGTGCCGCGTCGCGGTCCGCGTCCCGGCAGCGTGTAATCGAACGTGGTCGGCTCGGCCGTGCCCTTGCCGGCACCCGCCAGCTCGTCGCGCCGTGTTTCGAGCAGCGCGGACAGCTCGTTCTTGAAGGTATTGGCCAAGCGCCCGACCTCAGCGCGCTCTTCCGGCGCCACGGTCTTGAGCTCCTTCATGACCTGGGGCATCAGCCCCTTACGCCCGAGGTACTTAATGCGCACCGCCTCAACAGCATCCGCCGCCCCAGCCGCCCGCGCCTCATTCAGGCCTTCATCTACCGCTTTTTTCAGTGTCTCAAGATCCACTTTTCATCTCCAAAGGAGTCATTGCCACAAACGTTACGAAAAGTCTATTGCCCCTTCTTCTACTGATCCCAGCGATTCTGGCTGGGCTATGATGTTCGACCCCGTTGGGGTCATTCCTTCCCGTACCCCAAAGGGGTACTCCATCATAGCCAAGGCAGGATGCCTGGGTTTCAAGCTCAACCGATCAACCCCGGCAAAAACGTCTTCCCAACTCACATCGTTTCACTACATCTGCCCAAAAAAAACGACCATCCCGAGAGATGGCCGCTTGGTGGTTGACTGGCTGTTTATGCCAGAGCACCACGGGCCTGCTCAACGATCGTGCTAAAGCCTTCGGGATCGTGAATAGCGATCTCGGAGAGCATCTTCCGGTTGAGAGCAATCTTCTGCTTGGTCAGGCCTTCCATCAGGCGGCTATAGGTAATACCGTTCTGACGGCAGGCGGCCGATATGCGCGCAATCCAGAGCTGGCGGTACGTGCGTTTACGATCCTTGCGGTGGGTGGTGGCCATTCGCATAGCGCGATCCACGGCCTCGGTGGCCTGGCGGAACAGCTTACTGCGCGACCCGCGAAATCCTTTAGCCTGCTCGAGGGTACGGCGACGACGACGGCGTGAAGCCGGTGCATTGGTTGCTCTTGGCATCTTCTTCTCCTGTAAATCGGTTCTAGCCAATCATGCCGATGACACGCTTGGTCTCAGTCTTACTTAGCGTCTCGGCCGTACGCAGTTTGCGCTTCCGTTTACGCGATTTGCCACCCAATAGATGGCCCGAACCCGCCTTGTGATACTTCAATTTACCGGTAGCGGTTTTCTTGAATCGCTTTGCGGCAGCCTTGTTTGTCTTCTTTTTTGGCATTCCTGATCGTCCTTACTGCCTGAACCCAAGCGGTCGGCGTACAGTTTTTCCCCTATGGAAAGCAGGAGAAACTATCTGAAAGGCCGCGCCCCGTCCAGCCCTTTTTTCAGAGGCTCAGTCCGGATTCTTCGGCAAGGTCGACTGTGTGCCCTTGGGCGTCTTGCCTTTTTGACTCTTCCCTGTCTTGACACCCAGCATGGCCACGATGCTGCGCCCCATGAGTTTGGGCGCCATATCGATGACACTGATGTCCACACATTCCTTGATCACGCGCTGAACAACCTGAAACCCGAGTTCACGATGAGCGTTCTCGCGGCCGCGGAATTGCAGGCTCAGCTTGACCTTGTGGCCCTTACCAAGGAACTCCTTGGCCCTGTTGAGCTTGGTCTGGAAGTCATGCTCACCTACGTTGGCGTGGAACTTGACCTCTTTCATACCTTTGTTGGACTGTGACTTACGCGCCTTTTTATTGCGCATACTCTCTTCGTACCGGAACTTGCCGAAATCCATGATTCGGCATACCGGCGGATCAGCATTCGGCGAAATCTCAACTAGGTCAAGGTTCAGATCGATCGCCTTCTTCAGCGCATCACGGGTATCCATGACACCAAGCATATCCCCGTTGACCGCCACACAACGCACCTTCGGGACCCTGATGCGATGATTACTTCTCACGAATGAACGAATAGCCTACCCCCTTCTGTTAGTTACTGTTTCTTGTCACATTCCTTGTTCAACTGTTCAATCAGCTCATCCAACAACCGCGCGCCCTGGTCACCTTCTTTGCGGTGGCGCACGGCGACGGTGCCTGCTTCCATCTCCTTGGGCCCTACGATCACCATGTAGGGGATCTTTTCGTTCTGGGCCCGCCGAATCTTGGCACCCATACGCTCGGACTTCTCGTCCAGCGATACGCGAAAATCTTCGGAGCGCAGCCGGTCATGCACGCTCTGCGCATACTCCAGCTCTTTATCAGTGAGCGGAATGACCCGCACCTGCTCCGGCGCAAGCCAGAGTGGGAACGCGCCGCCGTAGTGTTCCACCAGGATACCGAAGAACCGCTCCAGGCTGCCCAACAGCGCGCGATGCACCATGTAGGGGCGATGTTCCTCACCGTCGTCGCCAACGAAAGTCAGGTCGAACCGCTCCGGCAGGTTGAAATCAAACTGGATCGTGGAGAGCTGCCATTCGCGGCCGATCGCATCCTTGACCTTCAGGTCGATCTTCGGTCCATAGAAGGCGCCGCCGCCCTCGTCGGTTTGGTAGGCAATGCCTTCAGCCTTCAGCGCCTCTTCCAGCGACTCCGTGGCCACCGTCCAGCGCTCTTCCTCACCCACCGCCTTGGCCGGTCGGGTGGCGAGATAGGCAGAAACATCTGCAAACCCGAATGCACCGAGGAGGCGCAGCGCGAATCGCACGGTGTAGGCCACCTCGTCCTTGATCTGTTCGGCGGTGCAGAAGATGTGCGCATCGTCCTGCGTAAAGCCGCGCACGCGCAGCAGACCGTGCAGCACGCCGCTTTTCTCATAGCGATAGACGGTACCCAGCTCGGCCATGCGCATCGGCAGCTCGCGATAGGAGCGCTTCTGCGTCTTGTAGATCTGGATGTGGAACGGGCAGTTCATCGGCTTGACGTAGTAGTCGCTGCCGTCGACATCCATCGGCGCATACATATTCTCGCCGTAAAATTCGAGGTGCCCGGAACGCTCCCACAGGATGTTGCGTCCGATGTGCGGGGTGTAGACCAGCTCGTAGCCGCCCCGGTAATGCTCACGGCGCCAGAAATCCTCGATCGCCGAGCGGATACGCGAGCCCTTGGCATGCCAATGCGTGAGCCCCGGGCCGACATCCTCGCTGGTGCTGAAGAGATCCAACTCCTTGCCCAACGTGCGATGGTCGCGCTTGGCAGCCTCTTCGATCTGCTTGATGATGGCGCGGATTGCCTTGGGCGATTCGGCGGCGATGCCGTAGATACGCTGCAGCATCGGGTTGGTCTCGATGCCGTGGAAGTAGGAGCCGGCCACCGAGGTCAGCTTGAAAGCCCTGACATCGCCAGTCGTCTCAACATGCGGTCCGCGGCACAGATCCATGAAGTCGCCGCACTTATAGAAGGTAATCGTTTCGCCTTCGGGAATCGCGGCCAAGCGCTCGAGCTTGAAGGTCTGGTCCCGTTCGCTTAGCCACTTCTCGGCTTCCTCGCGCGACATCTCGAGCGGCTCGAAAGGGAGCTTCTCCGCAATAATCTTAGCCATCTCGTCCTCGACCGCAGGAAAGTCCTCGGGAGAGAGGCGGTGGGAAAGATCGAAATCGTAGTAGAAACCGTCGCTCGTCGCGGGCCCAATATCCAGCTTCACCCCGTCATACAACCGACATACGGCAGCTGCCATCACATGCGCCGCACTATGGCGCATCTTCTCAATGTCCAAGACTCGACCTCCTCTATTCTCCACACATTCTTAGAACCAGAAGCCATACTAGTCCAGCCAACCGCCCCCGTCGAGTGTTTTGACGACAGGAATGGTGCCATATCATCAATCCTTCGACATCTGGCCCAAGTGCTTCAGTACCCGCATGGCGTCGAAACTACCCATCGGCGTCCGTGCCGCCATATTCCGCATGGGCTTCGGCCACCATCATCGGACGCAAAACATTCGAGACCTACTGGGATGTATCCTCCGAAACCACCGTTCCGGCGCACGAAACGCCGAACGCCTGCGTTCCGCCTGTTCCCCCGAGGCCATCGATCGCCTGCTCCGCGAACACAACCAGGGAGCACGCGAGCACACCTGGAAGCTCTGGACCCTCCTCACACTCGCCCTCTGGATCGATACCTTTGACGTCCGCACGTGACGGGAATCACGACTCCGCCTGAATCGTTTGGCTGTCTCACGAATACTGGACTGTATATGGTCGATGAGAGTGGGAAACATGGGTCCATATAGCGCATACACCTGCTAGGGCGAATACTCATGGGAACGGCTCAGACAGCTTTTGATTTCGGGTGTAACCGGTCTTCCGCTCCTGCTCAAGAAAGGAATAATCTAGGAAAAGGG
>JAOZSS010000178.1 GCA_029939545.1 Kiritimatiellia bacterium
TGTTTTCTATGTTTTTCCTCTCTCAGGCAGGAGCGGAAGACCGGTTACACCCCTTTTCGGCATGAGTGAGCCACGTACGATTATCAGCTTTGACTGGGCGATCAAGACCGTCTTACGGGACAAGGCGAACTTTGATGTATGGGAGGGCTTTCTCTCCGCACTGCTCAAAGAGCGCATCACGGTCCTTGAGTTGCTCGAAAGCGAAAGCAATCAGCCGGACGACGAGTCGAAGTACAACCGCGTTGATCTGATGGTCAAAGACAGCCGCGACCGTCAGGTTATTATCGAGCTGCAGTATACGTCCGAGTGGTCTTTCCTTAAGCGCTTGCTGTACGGCACCTCCAAGGTGGTCGTCGAGAACTTGAAGCTCGGGGAATCGTTCAGTAGGGTCAAAAAGGTCATCTCCATCAGCATTGTCTACTTCGACATAGGCAAGGGCGATGACTATGTCTACCATGGCACGACAACGTTTCACGGTATCCACACGAAACACCTGCTACAGGTGCGCGAAGGAGCAGCCCCCTATCTCGCGGGAAAGCCGCCCGCCTCGGCGCTGGATGAGAACGTCTTTCCCGAGTACTACCTGATTCCGCTCAAGCGTTTTACCGACGTGGTGGCGGACGACCTCGACGAGTGGCTCTACGCGTTCAAGCACACCGAGGTGCTCGACGAATTTCATTCCTACAACATTGATGCACTCAAAGAGAAGCTGGCCCCGCTGAAGATGGATGAACAGGAACGTAAGCGCTATGAAGCCCATATGCGCGGGATGGCATGGTCCGAAGACGTGTTGGCTACCGCTCATGCCAAGGGACATGCCGAGGGGCGTGCCGAGGGACGTGCCGAAGGGCGTGCAGAACTTCGCGATAAACTTAGCTTGCGGGGCATGACTCCCGGTGAGATTGACGGGCTGCTGAGCTGATCTCGGCTCCACGCAGCTTCCCGCGAAACGATGACTGATGCTTCTATGCGCCCTACAAGAGCGTAGAGATTTCGTTTCTGCTTCCATTTGAACTCGCTTTGTGTTAAGAATGCAACGATTTTTTGGGCCGGTATTGTCGTTCTTTTCCATGCATAGTCGTTTTTTCTACTCTCTAAGGGGTGTGTTGTGCACTGCTTTGGGAGAGATGACACACCCTGTCTGCGAGTCATACATTTGACATCCAGAAGGCAATTCACCTGCGATCCTCGTGGTGAAACCTCGACATTACGGGCCGTCCGACACGGACGGCGACCCCGAAAGGCAGTGTCCTGTTCACACAAAGGAGAATGACTGTGCGAAATCGTTTCTGTCTCACCGGTGTCCTGTTTCTCTCGCTCACCTTGTCCATCCTCTCTCCACAATCGGTGTACGCCGAAGTGATTGTGCAGTGGTTCGAGACCGAGTGGGACGACATGTATCAACGCCTGCCTCTCGTAGCCGAGATCGGCTTCGATGGCATCTGGCACCCGTCGCCCTGCAAGGCCCCCATCGCCGGTGTCTTTCCCAATGGTGGCGGCGGCAACGTGGGCTACAACCTCTTCGACCGCTTCGATGTGGGTGAACACCCCCAGCGTGGTACGTTGGCCACGCGCTACGGCACCCGCGGCTCCCTGCGCAACATGACCGACAGCGCGCACAACTGTGACATCCGTATCTATCCCGATGTTGTCTTCAACCACACCGGAAACGGCCCGCATATCGATACGTATCCGGGCATGCGCTACTACGATTTTCACGGGTGGGATGACGGGGCCTTCCCGCTGGGCTTCAAGCGGACCGCACGCATGTCCGACTACGATCCCAACGACGGTGACTGCGACCAGAATTTCCAGCAGGAGCTGGTGAGCCTGATTGATATCGTCACGGAGCCGGACAGTCGTTTCTCATCCGGGTCTGGCTGGCCATGCGATGCCGGCATGGTGACGCCGGGCAACTACGTTAGACATCCGGGCATGCTGGAGAAGTATCCGGATGGAAGTGAGGTGTCTGAGCATCCCGTTGATTTCCTTGAACGCTGGATTGAGTGGTTGGGCAACGCAGAAGATTGGGATGGGGTCCGCCTTGACGCGCCCAAGCATGTCGTGCGTGAGTTCTTTGGAGAACCGGCGGCCTACGGTTTTGGAGGGTTCAACCAGCGGATCCAGGATAGCTTCGACGACCGCCGCGGGCACAGCGATGGCGACGACCAGAACGAGATGTACTGGTGGGATATCCGGCGTGACGACGCCCTCATCTTCTCCGAGATGTTCATCTACTCCAAAGGCGAGGTCGGCTACTGGCGCGACTGGAATGGTGGTGCCGGCCCGGACAACGCGAATGGCGTTAAGATGCGCTACCTCGATTTTCCGCTGCTCAAGCAGATGATGACTCCCGCGTTCAACGGTGGCAATATGGCTTCGCTGGGTGGCTTGGCCGCCTTTGGGCAGCAGGAAGGTATCACTTTTGTACATAGCCATGACGAGGACTCAATCGGCAAAAAGGACTTGGCGTATGCCTTTGCCCTGACGCATATCGGTATCCCGATCGTCTACTTTACGGGTAATAACTACGACCCGGCCGACCAGGGCTCGCGCAACTGGCTCAAGATAGGATACGAGAGCGCCATGGGGGACTGGGGCCACGGCGTAGTGCCCAACCTGATCTACATCCACAACCAGTTCGCCCGGAACTGGGAATGGAAGAAGTGGGATGACGGCGATGTCTATATCTTTGAGCGATTTGAGAATCTCGACAGCAGTGTCGATGGGTACGGAAACTACACGCCGACCCAGCCGGAGGGCTTGCTGTTGGTAGGACTTAACGACAGCGGCTGGGACCAGCCCCGCACCATCACGACCTGTTTTCCCGACGGGACAGTGTTGCACGACTACACGGGGAACAACCCGACCGATATCACGGTCAGCGGCAGCAGCGTCACGTTGACCATCCCCGGCATGGGCGGCCAGGGCTGGGTCTGCTATGCACCGCGTATCGCCGGGGCGGATGGCGATCCGATTCGCTTCTCCTCTGCCACAACCATGCCGTGGATCATTCCGGACGGCCGGATGATCGCCGGGGATGGCACGCTGCGCAACGTCACGCGCCTGACCAACGACACCGTGGATATCAATGTCCACTACTTCGACCCGTCCGACGCGTCCGTCGGCGACGTGAAGGTCAAGTGGGGCGGCGGCTGGAATATTGGCGGGACATCCTATAGCTCGGCAAAGAACTTCGTTCACGGCGGCTTCATGGGCGCCACCAATGTGTCCGGCCCGCACTGGCGCCTGTCCGTGGACCTGACCGGTGTGCCGGAAGGGCTGCACCTGGTCAAGGCCCGCGCCTTCAACGGCGGGGCGCCGGTCGATCGCTTCCAAACCTTCCACGAAACCGTCTATGTCGACCGGCATGGTCCGGATCTCGATATCCTCAACCTGACCAACAGCGCGACGATCGATGGCGATCGCACGATCGAGATCGCGAATACCGACAAGACGGCTGGCTATGTCGAAGTGAAGATCGACAGTGGCGCGTGGCAGCCGGCTCACGAGATCATGAAGGGAACCTGGAAGTACACCATTCAGGGGCAGAGCGCAGCGGCGCACACGGTCGAAGTGCGCGCTCGCGAGTACGACTACGCGGCATCGCCCAACGTGATCAACACCTCTACGCTGTCGCGCAATTTCAGCGTAAGCGACACCAGCGGCATGACGCTCACCATGAACCACGGCGAGGGCGACCCGATCTATCTGCCTTTCTTCGAGACCAGCGGCGGCGTGGGCCCCGGTACACTGACCCTGTTATGGGACGGGTACATCCTGGATAACGTGGCGACGAACGGTGGCAACTATACGAACTTCTTCACCGGTCAGTGCCTGTCGGGCGGCCAGCCCCTGCACTTCACTGGGGCGTTTGTGAATGGACCGCACTTCCTCGAAGCGGTCCTGGTCAATGGCGGCAACACGAAGGTGGTGTCGCGTACGGTCCATTTCAATCTCTACAACATGGTAGACGATCCTGATGACTGGCGTTACGCCTATGACTCGGACGGCGACGGAATCCCCGACGACATTGAAGCGCCGGGCTTCACCGACGGCACTTTCCCGGGCCCGAACGTGCAATGGCCGGGCGACAACGGGGGTGGGGGCGACGGTGCATATGACATGATTCCGCAGAGCTGGGAGTTCTGGGAAAAACTCAACCCGATGAACCATGACACCTTCTACGACAGTAGCTGGGATGGCGACGATGACTGGGACCAGGACGGATTTCCGAATCTCTGTGAGGTCATCCAGGGCTATCTGCTGAACGGCAATCCGGCGCATTACAATATCTATGACGCCGGGAGCCATCCGGACACCTGTGAGAGCGGGCCGGTTGCCGCCCAGATCAGCTGGTCGCCACAGTCGCCTGACAACTGCGACGGATCGACCGTGACCTTCTCGTATGTGCCGAATGAGGGACCGCTGGAGGGGTACAGCGCGTATGTCCAGGTTGGGGTTCTAACGAACGGTGTCCTGCACGGCGAGTTTTCAACGACCGACAACGGCGGCACTTTGCAGTACACGTATAACATCGATACGAACACGACCGCCATGGAGGTCTACTTCGTTGTTCACAATGATAACGACCACTACGACAACAATGATGACTCCAACTACACGGTGCCGATCACGACTTGTGTCCATGGCGATCCGTGCTTCGTGATGGACGGTGAGTTCGATAGTGCGCACTACGAAGTAGCCAACAGTGGGATGAAGATTCTCGCCGCAGCCAGCGACGACTGCTTCTACGTGGCCACCTGGTCGGCGCACACGGGCGATGGGTCGGGCAACGATCACTTCATTTATGTGACGGATGAACCTGGCGACGCCGAGGCGGCACCATGGGGCAAGAGTGGCATTGTCATGTTTGACAAGGCCAACGATCCCTGGGTGGCGGGGGAGTCGGACACGTACGACAACGGCTATCACGGTCTTGAGAATGGCGGCGCGCTGGGCCGAGCCGATATGGGCGCGAATGGGTCGGCCCTCGAAGCGGAGTTCAACCTGGTGGAGGTGTTCGGGTACCGTCCGGATGTGCTCTACATCGCGGCTGTGGCGT